>NZ_JBHNMF010000067.1:0-11046 GCF_048562965.1 Thiolapillus sp.
CCCATATCAACGAAGCTGAAGCCAACGCAACTGCTGAGGCTTATATGGAAATGTACAAACGTAGCGGCGCCCAACTGCCGGAAGCTGCCTCACAAAATGACTACAAGCACACCATCGTTGCCAATTATCCCTTTCACCCCAGCTTCATTGCCTATCTGACGAACAAGCTCGCTTCTTCCGAGAGTTTTCAGGGAACCCGTGGTGTATTGCGTGTACTGGCAATGGCTATCCGCACGATATGGCAACACAATCGGGATATTCCACTGATTCACACCAACCGTTTAGATGTTGCCAACCCAGACCTGGCAGATGAGCTGATCGGCAGAACAGGGGCAAACGACCTGATTACTGTTTTGAACGCTGACATAGGCGGTGCCGACTCGGAAAACCTGGAAATGGGCAGATCTGTTGCGCAAGTGCTCGACCGAGCCAACCCACACCCCAAATGGCTGCCCCTCTATGAATGGACATGGAAAACGGTCTTTCTGCACAGTCTGATAGGACGTAGCGAAGGGTTATCATCCAACATCTTCGGCATAACCTTTTCCGAAGCCTTGCTTGAAGTCTCCATGCCGGATCTTCCCCCCTCGCAAGTAGAAATAGCCCTCAAAGCCATCGCCAATGAAGCCTATTATCTGCGAGAAAAAGACGGTCGCTACTATGCGAACATTGACCCAACGGAAGCCCGTATCGTATCGACTATAAAACAAGGGTTACATCAAGATGACATAGCGGAACAGTTGATCATCGTCGCTCGAAAAGTCGTCAGCCATAACAGCCCTACATTCCAGGTTACGCAGGATGTTTCAGAGCCAGAGCATATTCCTGACAACACGGGGTGCCCAGTTCTCGCCATCATTCGGTTGGATGCCAATAAAATCGACCCCAATATCATGACGACTACAGCGGGCGAAGGACAACCACGACTGGAACAGAACAATGTTTTCATGCTGGTTCCCGAAACTGTACAGATCGAAGGAGATACCTGGAGCGAAGATCGGATTAAAAAAGCACAGTACCGTAAAGACAGGCTGAATGACCTTTCTCGCACTGTCATTGCAATGAGGCGCCTGCAAAACAAACCTGAAGATTACGGAATGTCCGCAGGAAAACTGCAAAACAGCGGCTTTACAGCAAAGCTCAAAGAACGCGAACTGGCACTGCAAACTACTGTTGCTCAAGCCTATGACACCATTTTGTTCCCTGGCGCCTCCGGGCAGATCACCCAAAAGAGCATCAAGCAAGCAGGGGGAGAAGGTGGTGCCTCGGTCGATGAAGAAATCCATCGGGTATTGATTGAGGAAGGCGAACTGATTACCGCAGAATCGGCAGGAACCCAGGCCATGTTACTGCAACTGGGAAAACTGTTTTTTGACAGCATCAGCCAAACCCCTTCCCTGAAACAAATCAAAGAGCAGTTCAATCAGAACCGCCGTTGGCCCATCTTGGACAATCCACGCATTCTCGAACAACTCATTCGTAGCGGCGTAGAAAAAGGGCGCTGGTGTCTCTATCGTATGGACTCGGCAGAATCCACAAAACCCGAGCACTTATACAGTCGCGAAACTGGCGGCATCCCCTTGGATCTGAAGCTCTCTGAGGGCAACTGGAAACTGGTCACCGAACAGGGCGCAAAACAACGAGGCTGGAACCCGGAAGCGGAACCCACGGTCAAGCAAGTCAGGCAATGGGTGGAATCCGCCATGACTAACCTGTCCAATGCCCAGGTGAAAGAAGTCATTGAAAAAGTGCAGGAGGACCATGGCGCGGTCAAGGAAGCCACTGTGCTGAGTGCCATCGATGAAGCTGTTCAGAATAGTAGAATTTACACCTATGGCATAAAAGAACCTGGACCTGATCAGAAGCCCGAACTCATTTATGGCTCCAGCGCCATGTTCCACCAGGCACAGAAAGAGGACATGCTGGCCACGCCGGCAAGCGCTTCCGAAAAAGGTTGGATCGAACCTGAAGACACACGCTATACCAAGCAGGGACATGGCCTGGCTGTTGCGCTACACGAGCAACTTGGCAAAATCGGCTCACTCTATACAAGAGGGGCAAGCACTCAGCCAGAAATTCTGCGCCTGGCCATGCTGGAACTCCCTAACGGGGGGAAACTGAGTCTGGATCTGATCAACCCATCGCCAAAGGATATGCAAGCCTTGAGTGAGTTATTTGATGTGCTGTCCGAGATCACCACGGTTGGCAAAGACAGCCAGGCCATGATCGACATTCTCAATGCCCCCGATGACTGCGCCTTTATCAACCTCATGAAACAAGCAGATGAGTAGAAAAAAAACGCCCAAACTTACTGATCTGTTTGAAAAAACGCTCAAGAACCGCTGGCGCAGTGCGCCATTTGTATTGCGTTTTACCCAATTGGCCGAATATTCGGGTACTGTATTGGTCATTAAAGAACGCGTTGAAAAAGACGCCGGCTCCGGAAACGAGAAGCACAGTTGCTTACGGGAACGGGGACATTTGTATGGTGAAAACCTGAAAATACTGCAGCCTCGAATCAAGGCGACTCTTGAGCACGTGACAGATGAAGCAGGTATCCCTTTGGATCTGCATTTGTTCATCAGTAAAGAGGGGCTGAAATTCAGGGGAAACCTGCCGCTGGATGAAGAATCCGGCGCCAAGCTGGCACTGATCATCAAGCTCCAGTCCCGACTGCATAATCCCGATCGCCTTGAACTCCTGTCCAGGCGGGTGCAACGCTTCAGCCGGGAAGAGGCCGCCTACTGGCTGGGAAGAACCACCCATTACAGCATGGATGCCAATCGCTGGGCTGTATCGGGGCTGCGCACCATGCTCTGTGGCAGCACCAACAACGACCCTGGCATCGAACGCCAGCTCAACAGACTCAGGTAGTCACCATGACCGACAGACGACTTATTGAGGCGGGCTTTCCTTGCCACCAGGTTGGCGCAGAAACGCAACGCGAACGCGGCGCCAGTTCCGCGCTCCCTCCCTTATACTTTCTGCATGTGTGGTGGGCGCGCCGCCCCCTGACCCCCAGCCGGGCCGCCATAGCCGCTTCCCTGTTGCCGGAAGATACCGATGCCGAAGCATTTGTTCGTATGCTGGGCATAGAAAAAAAGGTTGTGGAACTGCCTGGCGGACAATGGGTCATGATCGGAAAACTGGCAGAGCGCCTTGAAAAACAAGGAGGCATGGAAGCCTTGAAAGTCGATGCCGTCGTTACCAGAGCCTTTGACAAAGAACAATTGCGCCGGGCAAAAAAACGGGGAATTATCGCCACGCTTAAAGCCTATTCACCGGAACTGGCCAATCATCCGGTGGTGGTACGCTGGGAGCAGGAATCCCAGCCTCTGGGACAAATTCATGAAGGAGAATATCTCAGCATCAAAAGAGTCATGGGGGACCCTGCGCATACTAATGAGCGTATTGAATTCAAGAAAAGACCTGATGTACGTTCCGCGCTCGGAAAGGAACTAAGTTGGGATCCAGAAGATCTCTATGGTTATGGGCGTGCCTATCAGAATGACCACTCGACTGTTCCCAGTGGCCTGACCGTACTGGACCCCACTGCTGGTGGCGGCTCTATACCATTTGAAGCGCTTAGATTAGGTCACAATGTCATTGCCAACGAACTCAATCCTGTTGCTTCGGTTATTCTGTTTGCAACCTTGGATTATCCCGCAAAATATGGTGAAGAATTGCATAGTGATATTTCTCATTTTGGCCGCAAATTAGTTGAAAAAGTGCATGCCTACATACAAGATTATCATCCATTCGGTATCACTCTATGCCAATCAGAAAAACAGCGCTTGGATGAACATTTGGCGGAAAATGCTGATTTCATAGCACAGTTCAACAAAGAAGAAATTGCCGATTACCTTTATTGTCGTCAAGTCACCTGCCCCAGTTGCAAGGCAAAGACCCCGCTACTCAATACCTGCTGGCTTTCCAAACAAGCCAAAGACCCCTGGGGGGTCAAGATCGAAACATCAGGCAGCGGCGCCAGCGCCCGTTATCGCTTTGAAACCTATCAGGCCAAAAATGGCCTTGGACCCAGAGGCGAAAATCTGGAACACGGCACGGTCAAGCGCGGTATCGGCCAATGCGTACATTGCCAGCAGGCCATCCCCGGCGATGAGATCAAGATGCAAGCCAGAGGGGAATCGCAATATGGTCAGTGGCAGGATGAACTCTACGCCGTGGTGGCCATCCGTCATCAGCCCAAGCTGGACAGACAGGGCAATGTTCAACGCTTTGCCAGCGGCCCGCGCCGTGGTGAGATCAAAACTGAAAAAATCAGTTTCTTCCGTCCGCCCAATCAACACGACCAGGATGCTCTGGCCGCCGCTTCCGACACGCTGCAAGCCAATTGGGCGCGTTTCGATGATCAGGGATTGATTCCTACGGAGAAATTCCCTCAGGGGAATGACATGCGCCCTGTTACTTATGGAGTGGATCAATGGTACAAACTGTTCAATGACCGTCAGCTCCTGGGTCATTTGACGGCGATGGAAACGCTCAAGCAACTCAAGCCGCAGATATTGCGCGAGTTGGGGGATGAGCGGGGACGGGCGGTGATTACCTATTTGCAGTTCGCCATCGACAAAGTTGTGGACTACAACAGCAAGCAAACAAGATGGCATTTTGGGAGAGGAGTAATTGTAGGCACCTTTGGACGCCATGATTTTTCTCTGAAGTGGACTTATGGAGAGATTGTTCTTACTGGCCAGAATTCTGGAATAGCCTGGGGATTGTCTCAAGTTCTTGATGCCTATCAAGGCATTTCAAGTCTTACGAAAAACGCTGTAGATCTAAAGAAACAAGATTTGAAAATCATTAATGGTAGCGGAGTTCATATAAGTGACATAGATGACAATTCTGTTGATTTCGTCTGCATGGACCCACCTTATTACAATAATGTCCAGTATTCAGAATTATCAGACTATTACTATGTCTGGCAAAAACGCAGTCTCAAAGAACTCTATCCCGAAATCGCCTGGACACGCCTGACCAACAAGCGAGAAGAAGCCGTCGCCAACCCGGCAAGAGATGGTTCTGCACGTAAAGCCAAGGAAGAGTATGAAGAACTGATGGGGGAAATCTTCGCCGAATCGCGACGCGTGGTCAAAGACGATGGACTGATGACCCTGATGTTCACCCACAAGGCCCAGGATGCCTGGGAAACACTAACGCGATCGCTGATCGAGGCCGGCTGGGAAATCACATCCTGTTTCCCTGTTGAATCGGAGAGCGGGCATTCCACGCATCAAATGAATATGGCTTCCGCGGCAAGCACGATCTTCATCTCTTGCCGCAAACGCAACAGGGACAACCCGGAACCGGCTTTCTGGTCTGGATTGGGCGGTAGCGGGATTCAGCATCAGGTTCGAGGGGCGGTTGAAGCCGGCCTTGCCGAATTCCGCCCCCTCAGGCTCAATGCCGTTGACCAGATGATTGCCTGCTATGGCCGCGCCTTGCAGGTTTTGAGCAAGCATTGGCCGGTTATGGATGGCGATGATGAAGTATCGCCCATGCGCGCCATGAACGAGGCCAGTCGCGTGGTGGCGGGGCATCAGATCAATGAAATCACCGATGGCCGCATATCGGTGGATGATCTCGATTCAGAAACTGCCATTGCCCTGACCATGTACGGCATCTGGGGGCATGATGAAGTGCCTTTTTCTGAAGTGTTGAATCTTTCCCGCTCACTCAACACCAGCCTGGAAAACCATGCCGGCGGCTATAGCGTTCACGGACGCAAGGTCGGCGTAAATAGCCAAATCAGCGGTCGCCGCGCTATCACCGGCCAGGCGGCGGAAGAAAGCGGTTATGCCGCGCCATTGATCAAGAAAGGTTCCAAACTGCGATTGACCAGACCTGAAGAGCGCAATCTCAAGCGACTCAACAATCCCCAGTCGGATTGGGATGTGCTGCACGGCCTGCTGATAAAGTATCGTGAAGGTGATGTACCTGTAGCACGCACCTATCTCGAAGCGCACCGCGAAGGCAATGACAGCACCGTTCTTGACCTGCTGACAGTCTGGGGAGAGGAAGCAGAAACAGCGGGTGTACGCAACGAAGCCAAGGCGCTATTATTCGGCTTGAGGCAGTAGGCAGGAAACGGGGTTATTCATTTCATGTCACTCAAGGATTACGACTGGCGATACAGCTATAAAACGTCCCAGCTTCGCAAGCAGGGCAAGCCTGTCGATATACTTCGTGATTTTTATATCCCTTTTTTACAGCATATCGTCCGCTACGACCGGGTCGCGGGTTATTTTCGTTCCTCCTCCCTGGCGCTGGCCAGCCGGGGCCTGACCACCCTGATCAATCGCGATGGGACAGTCCGCATCATTGCCGGCGCCGACATGGCGCCCAACGACGTACAAGCGGTGATCGACGGACAGCTTGCGCCTCTGGCAGAGCATTTGCTTGGCGCTCTGGAAAACCCTGAACAATGGCCAGACGAAGCCTCAAGAGGCGTGGAACTACTCTCCTGGATGGTGCGACACGGATACCTGGAAATCAAGGTGGCCTTGCGCAAACACGCCGAAACCGGGCAAGGACTGGCGCTGGAATCCAGCGAAGATGGTTATGTTCATGAAAAATGGGCCCTGGGATACGATGAAACAGGCGGCGCCTTGTATGCCAGCGGCTCCTGGAATGAATCTGAAACCGCGCTGAAGCGAAATGCGGAAAACATCGACGTGGATTGTTCGTGGCAGGGTGAAAAGGAACGCGCCAAAATTGCCGATGCCGCACGTTCCTTCAAGGCCATGTGGAACGATGAGCACCCGGCATTTGTGATCAAAGATCTCCCCGCCGCTGTCAAAGAAAAGTTATTGACCTTTTCCAGTGGCATTACTGTACCGGTTGAAATTGATAACCTTCCCGCTCAATCCACAGTACCTACATTGTCTGCCGAAGAAGCCCTGCGCTTTACCGCGCTGAAATACGCTCCCATGATGCCCGGTGGCAAATATGTAGGCATGTACACCGCACCAGTGGAAGCCTGGCCGCATCAGGAAGTGGTGGCTCACCGCATCATCGATAATTTTCCAACATCCCATTTGATGTGTGACGAGGTAGGACTGGGAAAAACCATCGAGGCTGGCCTGGCATTCCGCTCCCTGTATCTGAGTAAACGTGTTAAACGCATACTCATTGCCGCGCCTGCAAGTTTGACCCGGCAGTGGCAGCGGGAGATGGCCAGCAAGTTCTTTCTGCCCTTTGATCGCGTCGTCGCTTCCCCCGGCCCAACCAGAGAATCAATATTTCCCGTAGCGGAAAAGCAAGCGATTACTCACTTGTTCCAGCCTGATCTGGCCATTATTTCCACCGGACTGCTGGCGCGCAAGGACAGGCGCAGGCTGTTGGACAACGCGACCACCTTTGATTTTGCACTGGTGGATGAGGCACATTATGCACGCCGCTCCAATTCGACTAAAGGCGTACGCGGATATCCTCGCTATAACCAGCTCTATCAAACCCTGTCCAAACACTTGAGGAAAAGATGCCGTTCCTTGCTGTTGGCAACGGCAACACCTATGCAGTTGGATCCTGTCGAAGTCAGTGACCTGATTCGACTGACCAACCGAGTGGGGGCTTTTCAGTACGATTCCTCGCTGATGCTGGCCTATTACCAGTTGATCAATGCCATCTCATCAGGAGAGACGTTGAAACCGGAGGAATGGGATTTCATCAGAAAGGCGGTCACGAGCATTCAATTACTCGACCCCAGGCTATGGAAATACCTTAACGAAGTGGTTATTGATCCCTTTTCCCGAATCTCCATACAACAGTGGCTGAGACTGGGCACAGTGCCACCATCCCCTGATTTGCCTGCCCTGGCACGCCTGTTATTTGCAGCCGCCCCCCTGTCCCGAGTAATGCAGCGACACACCCGCGATCTGCTCAAAATCTACCGGCAAAAAGGCAAGTTGAATGCCAATCTGGCTGATCGCATCGTTTTGCCTACGCCCAAAATACTTTTTACCAACCAGGAATCAAAAGTTGATCAATTACTTGGTGACTATTGCGATGGACTGAGAGAGCAACTCCTCTCCAACGGTCTCAATGAACCGCGAAAAGTGGCCCTTGGCTTTTACCTGAGCTTTCTCAGACTTCGTTTCGCCTCCAGCCTGCTGGCCTTGAAGCTGACCCTGGAGCGGCGAAAAGCCAAAGTGGAAGCCACCCTCGCACACCATTTTCAATTGGAAGATGAATCCACGAACATTGAAGAGCTGGAAGAGTTACTGGTAGAAAGCAGCGATGATGATACCGAAGCTATCACCATGATGCTGAATAATCGGACACCTGTGGATTTGCGGTGGGAACGTAAGCAGCTTGGGATGTTATTGGATGAACTCAACGACATTTACGAGGATTCCAATAAATTTACGGTATTACTGAAAGCGTTGAAGTCCCGTCAGGACGGACCACGCATTCGGCAAACCGTAATTTTTACCCGTTTCCTCGATACCTTGCATGATATCAAAGATAGACTGCAGGCCAAGTACCCTAGTCTGTTACTTGGCACCTATTCTGGCGCCGGTGGCAGCTTCTATGATCCAGCCAAGAGCCGCATGGTAGGTGTCGAGCGTGATACTGTAAAACACCGTTTTGTTCAAGGACATATTGATGTGCTCCTATGCACTGATGCCGCAGCGGAAGGCTTGAACCTGCAAACAGCAGATTTACTGGTCAACTATGATTTGCCCTGGAACCCAATGAAGGTAGAACAGCGAATTGGTCGTATCGATCGTATTGGGCAGAAATACAACGAAATCTTTGTTCTCAATCTATGTTTTGCCAATTCCGCAGAACAATTTGTCTATGAACGACTGCTGCAACGTCTGGCCCAAGCTAACCTGGTTGTCGGTGCTCAACAGTTTTCCATGTTGCCAGTAACCACCGAAGAATTTCAGGCACTGGCAGACAAAAGCATGACCGAAAAGCAGGTTGAGAACATTGCCATGGAGCGAGCAGGCAGGCAAAGGGAAAACAATCGCCTTATGGAAGTACCTGTAGAGGAGTTATTCAATGTTTATCTCCGACTAAGTCAGACTTACAGAGAACAAACGCTGCCGGTATCCCTCCCTGAAATCTGGCAAATCCTGTCAGAATCTGAATTCTTAAAATCGCTGGGATGTGAACTAAGCGAGTGCAAACGTTATCTGAGTATTCACGGTGTAGAGTTCATACCAGACGGTAGCGCACTGACTGTCGACAGAAACCTGTATGACGAAGGATTACCCAATGGCGATGCGCTCTATTTTGCCAGTTTTGGGGAACCGGTATTCGACCGACTGATTGACTTTGTTCTTGAACAAACGGCCGACCTGCCCTTTAAGGTCGTTGAAGTGGAGCACGATGGATTTCCCTGTGCGGCTATCACTTACATTGATAAAGACCATAGAACGCAACTGCTCATGGCAGTCTGGCAAGCCTTGCAGATAGATAGCTTATCTGAAACCTTGAAAGACGATGACCTTACTCGATCAACCAACACGATGACCACCTATTGCGCAAACCAGACCAGAAGCATCCACAATATGGAAAGCACTGAAAAAAATAATCGCGTACAGGCCCATGCCCAAGTATTGCTCAACAATGTGATTATTGGGTATATGCTCTCCTCCAAAATGAAAAACAGTAATCTGGAAGACAATGCGGCTGTATTACTAAACGCACTGGAAGAACAGATCAGTACAAGAGAGGCCCCCGTTCGAATCAGGGATATTCCACACGCTTTGAGAACAAAACTATCAGCTGGCTTGGTTGAACCCCATTTTCCCCAACAAGGTGATGGCTATATTGACGCACCCATCCTTTTCCTCTGCACAGCGCTGGATTCTTTAGCCCGACGCATTGATGCCAGCAGAACACCGGCTAGGAAGCAGACAGCTAGCAGCATAATAGCCTCCATCAGGAAATTACCTGACGAGATATATTGACGCTAGAGTTGATGGAATTCTCCAATGGGTTTGTTGTCCTGGCTCCGGATGGCAATGTCACCTTCACCGCGAAAACCGGGATCCAGCTCGGCGCAGGTTTTGTGGTGCAGACCGGAGCTTTGTTCCGAGCAGTCATCGACTGAAAGTGCAGAAAAAACCCTTTGCCGGAAGCATTCGGCAAAGGGTTTTCAAACACAAGCGCTATTGCGGTGATTGCTGGCTTGCTTTCAGTTGCCCGATAACAGTTTCGATCATGCCCCTGGCTTCAGCTGCCACGGCGTTTACTTCTTCGGCCTTGGACAAGCCCAGCACGGGCACGGGATCCATGAAGCTGACCACGGTCTTGTCACCTTCTTCACGCATGATGAAATTGCAGGGCAGGAGCGTTCCTGCGTTGGGTTCTGCGCTGATCACACGATCGGCCAGCTTGGGATTGCAAGCGCCGTAGATGTGATAGGCAGGAATATCCTTGTCCATCTTGTTCCTGAAGATGGCCTGCACATCCACATCGCTGACCACGCCCAAGTGGTTGGCCATCAGGGTCTCCTTGACCTTTTCCAGAGCGGCGTCATAAGGCATATCCAGGGTTATGTTCATTTCATACATGTTTTTGTCCTCACTGTGTTTGTTGTGGGCGCAAGTCTAGAGGCAAGTTGCCAGGAATGCATTGAAAATCCTCAAACCGCAGCTGGCTGTTCTTTCTTGGCTCCTCGACGTTTTGAGTGGAATTTCCGCAGAAATCTGTGCGAGTATAGCGCCAAATACTGGCATGAGGAAAAAACGTGGACGGCAACGAGATACTACTACTGGGATTGGGCATATAGAGAAACACCAACGCGATATTCTTGAGGCATTTGGTGTCTGGCTGGTTGAGCAACAACTAACGGAAACCAACAAAACTCGATGAACGACAACAGCGGTGTCCCCTGATCGCAGGGCTTTAAGACAGGCATCAAGCCCGGGGCGTTTATCGTTCTGACCTGAGTGTTAATGGCCATCTATTCTGACCCACCTACGGCCAACAATTTTGACCCACCCTGAGGGGCATTCCGGGCCATAGGGCCGTACGCTTTCCGCCATCAGAGACTCATCGATGGGGGAAGCA
>NZ_JBHNMF010000068.1:0-11013 GCF_048562965.1 Thiolapillus sp.
ATTCAGTTGTGGGGACAACTCAGTTTCGGGTTGTAACATGGGCCGTATCAGTCGTGACAGGCTGAGCCTATCACTCATGACCACGTCCTAAGGACGTGGGTTTCTACGCTAAACTAAAAAATGGCATTCTGGCACAGGCCGGAATCTGTTGACCCGGCCTGTTCCGGGGTGACAGGAACACCATTGACAGCATATTGAAAAGACGATCCATGGCTTTTTTTATCAACGGAAACTGAAAAATGCGATTGCCGGTTTCCCGCATTATCAATGACCTGGCGTTACTGATAATGGAGGCACTTCCCTGTGCCGTACACAGGGGACTGAAAAACCCAGTTTTTCAACAGCCTTGTCAATCGAGGTACCCAAATGTTCTATTTTCGCCCTCGTTGGCTGATTTTTCCTATACTCCTATATAAACGGGTTTGGAAACGTGGAATTTATGACATGAACTTTTCATCGCCCGGTGTTCCGGGGAGCCGTTACACAAAGAAAAAACAATGTCGTTGGGTGCGTTTAATATGGTTTAATGCCAGCGATGAAGGATGATGCCTGATCTGGAAGGAAAAATAGCCGGTTACCTGCAGCGCTGCCGTGAACTGGTCGAGTTGCAGGGCGGAGAGGGTTGCCTGCAGGTGGACTCCATCACATTCGATATACTGGAAGAGAAAGCCAGAGAAGTGATCATCGCAATACGTTTTATCGAGGTAGTGGCGGACGGGCCGCAATCGGGTTTGGGCCAGGTGGACAGATACCGGCGCTTGCGACTCGAGCTGAATGAATTTGGAGAAATTTCCTCGGCATCTGTTTGCTGAGGCAGGAAACATGTTTTTATGAGCACCCCACAACCGGGTTTGTTTGCGGGCAAGAAGCTGGCCGAGGAAGTGCCCTCTGCCAGGGAGCTGCGCCCCGGAAGAAGTTCCTGGGTATTGCTTATGGTACTGGTGCTGTACGGCGTGCTTGCCGTGCTGGTCATCTTCAACGGATATCAGGAATATCAGTCACTGATTTCGCTGCAGCATGGTTCCGACGCCGTCTCTTCCACGCCCGGCTCCCTGCTCTACCGGCTGGTGTTGAGCCACGGATTGCTGCTGGTGCTGATGCTCGTTGCGCCGGCAGTGCTGATGTATCTGCTGGTCGGGCGGGAGAAAGAGTTGCGGCAGATGCGTATTCAGCAAGAGGCGCTGCAGTCCCAGCTGCGCTATCAGAGTTTTCATGATCCCCTGACTTCCCTGCCCAACCGCATGCTGCTGGAAGAGCAGCTCAACAGCAGGATCGCCAGCGCCCGCCGTTCCGGCAAGCGTTTCCTTTTCCTGCTGGCCAGCCTGACGGATTTCAAACGCATCAACAAGAATCTTGGATACGAGGTTGGCGATGACGTGCTGCGCACCGTGGCGCAGAACATCGTCAGCGGCCTGCGGGATGCGGATGCAGTGGCGCGCTTCGACGGTGACGTGTTTGCCGTGATCGCAGATATCAACGAAAAATCTGAAGCCAATATCATCGCCCGGAAGGTGCAGCATGCTCTTGCGCGCCCCATCGACGTGGCGGATTCGCCCCTGACCGTAAGTGCCGCCATCGGCGCCGCCATTTTCCCCGATCAGGGCAAGGACATGACCGTTCTCATCAAGCATGCGGACAATGCAGTGAGCAAGGCCAGGTCCGCCGGAACCAACAATATCGTGTTTTCCGAAGAAGATGCCAGCAGCGGCATGGACAGACTGGCGCTGATCACCGGCATCAAGGATGCCATGCTGGCGGGGCATCTGAGCATGGTCTATCAGCCCAAGCTGACGCTCACTGCGCCCGATACCCACAGTTTCGAGGCGCTGCTGCGCTGGCAGCATCCCGAGCATGGGCTGTTGCCCTGTGACATGTATATCCCCCTGGTGGAACAGACCCGCCATATCATTGATCTTACCCACTGGACCGTGGAGAATGTCTTCTCCACCCAGCGTGAGCTGATGGACAAGGGTGTGAAAGTCAGTATTGCTGTCAACCTCTCGGCCCGGGTGCTGGACGAGGACGGATTCCCCCTGTGGATGGAACGCATGATCGGCCAGTATGGCCTGGACCCGGCATCGGTGCGCTTCGAGGTTACGGAGAGCGCCATCATGCAGGATTCAGAGCGGGCGCTGCAGGTGCTGCTGCAGCTGGCCGCTATCGGGGTTGGTCTGAGTATCGATGATTTCGGTGTGGGACATTCTTCACTGGCCTATCTTTCCCGTCTGCCGGTCGATGAGCTGAAAGTGGACAAGAGTTTCGTGGTCAACATGATCAAGTGGGAAGGCGACCGCGCCATCGTACGGGCGACCATCAACCTCGCCCATGACCTCGGACTGAGCGTGGTGGCGGAAGGTGTCGAGGACATGGATCAGGCCGCCATGTTGCGTGAAATGGAGTGCGACATGCTGCAGGGTTATTACATCAGCCATCCCCTGAGCGAAGAGCAGCTGCAGCAATGGATCTCCTCCCAGGCGGCCTGATTTGTTGTTACTCATTGATTTCTATGCAAAAACGCTTTCAGATTGCGTATTGTCAATTTGTGCCTGATGAATAATTTCGGTTGACCTAATTAAGCATTCTCTGTTATACATACCGGGTTTTTATCCCGCCCTCATGGGGCGGCATCGTCACGTAACTTGAGAATTAATGGAGTTGGGAAATGAAAAAAATTATTGTGATTGCAGCGCTGGTTGCTGGTTTAGGTTCTTTCGGTTCTGCCATGGCTGCAGGTGATGCGGCTGCGGGCAAGGTCAAGGCAGCCGTATGTGCCGCATGTCACGGCGCCAACGGCATCAGTGTCAATGCCATGTGGCCCAACCTGGCCGGTCAGAAGGCCGACTACATCATCAAGCAGCTGAAAGCCTTCAAGGCCGGTACCCGCAAGGATCCCCTGATGTCTCCCCAGGCTGCACAGCTGTCTGATCAGGACATCGAGAACGTGGCTGCGCATTTCTCCAGCCTGAAGTAAGCAACGGAAAACGGGGAGCCGTCGGATGATGCTCCCTGTTTTTTCACCGACCGATCAAGAATTTTAGAATGTACCTGGAGTTAGAAATGAAAAAAGCCCTGTTGATTGCTTCTTTTGTGGCCATGGCTGTTTCCGGTGTTGCGCAGGCAGCAGGTGATGCGGCTGCGGGCAAGACCAAATCAGCGGCCTGTGCCGCCTGTCACGGTGCTGACGGCAACAGTGGCGTGAATCCCCTGTGGCCCAAACTGGCGGGGCAGCATCCCAAGTACATCATGAAGCAGTTGCATGACTTCAAGGCAACCAAGCGCAAGGATGCAACCATGGCGCCCATGGCTGCTCCACTGAAAGATCAGGATATCGAAGACCTGGCAGCCTATTTCTCCAGCCAGACCCGGACCGTGGGCGAAGCCGCTGCGGACAAGGTGGCATTGGGCCAGAAAACTTATCGTGGTGGCAGCAGCAACGGCGCTCCGGCCTGTTCCGGATGCCATGGTCCCGCAGGTGGTGGCAATGGCGCCGCCAACTTCCCCAGTATCAGTGGTCAGAGCGCGGCTTACGTGGCCAAGCAGCTCAAGGCATTCCGCTCCGGCGAGCGCGCCAACGACATGAACGGCATGATGGCCGGTGTCGCGGCCAAGCTGACCGACAAGGAAATCGACGCGCTTTCCCAGTACGTGCAGGGCCTTCACTGATCAGCCTTTTCTGCAAAATGTAACACCTCGGACCCCGCCATCGTGCGGGGTTTGTTTTTTACGGGGTGCTATACACAGTATTTTTCCAGCCATTCGATCCAGTGCCTGACGGGCAGTTTGGCCTTTTCCTGCAGGTGTAGCAGGCAACCGATGTTGGCGGTGCCGATCATCTCGCCGCCGGTACTTTCCAGCCGCTGCAGCTTGTTCTCCCGCAACTGCCCGGACAGCCTGGGTTGGGTGATGGCGTAGGTGCCGGCGGAGCCGCAGCACAGGTGGGCCTCTTCCGGTTCCCGTATATCGAAACCTGCTTTTCTCAGCAAGGCCTCGGTCTGCCCGGGTGCGCGCAGGCCGTGTTGCAGGGTGCATGGCGCATGGAAGCTCATGGCCGGTGCATCAGTGCGAACCCGCAATTTTTCCAGGTCCTGCTTGGCGAGATAGTCACCGATTTCAAGGCAGTGTTCCTGCATCCGGAGGGCTTTTGCATGGTATTCGCTACCGGCAGGGAACAGGAGGGGGTATTCACGGATCTCCAGTGCGCAGGCGCTGGCGGTGACGACCAGGGCTTCCGCGCCCCCGTCGATCAGTGTCAGCCAGCGGTCGAGATTGTTCTGCGCCAGGGAGCGCGCGGTATCGATATCATCGAGATGATGATTGACTGCACCACAACAGGATTCACCTGCTGCTGCCAGTGTTTGTATCCCCAGTCTGTTCAGCATACGGACCGCAGCGGCGTTGATGGAACCGGCGGCCACGGATTGCACACAGCCCTGGAACAGGATGACTTTGCGTGTTTGTGTGGATGGATTGTCCTGGAGCGGCCTGGTCACCGGGCTGGCTGGCGGGATCTTACGCTGCAGGGTACGTGGCAGCAGAGGGCGGATCAGCCGGGCGAGTCCGAGTGCCGGCGCCATGCGCCCCGGGTAAGGCAGGGTCGCCCGCAGCAGGCGGCGCAGGCCGCGCTCCCTGAGTGGCAGAGGGGCGAGTTCGTGGGCCAGATGGCGGCCGGTGTGCAGCAGTCGTGCGTATTGCACACCGGAGGGGCAGGTGGTTTCGCAGGAGCGGCAGAGCAGGCAGCGGTCCAGGTGAGTCCTCGTTCGGTCACTGGCCTGACCGTTTTCCAGCATCTCCTTGATGAGGTAGATGCGTCCGCGGGGACCGTCCAGCTCGTTGCCCAGAAGCTGATAGGTAGGGCAGGTGGCGGTACAGAAACCGCAGTGTACGCAGCTGCGCAGGATGGTTTCGGCTTCCTGCAGGGCCTCGCTGTGGCCCAGGGCCTGACTGATATGGGTTTCCATGCTACAGACCGGCGTACAGTCGGCCGGGATTGAAGATGCCCTTCGGATCGAAGGCCTGCTTGAGCCGCCGGTGCAGCAGCAGTACAGCCGGCGCCAGGGGCTGAAACGGGCCGTTCCGGAATGAGCTGGCATGGCCGCCACTTTCGGAGGCCAGTTGCTGGATCCCGGCGGCCGGCGCCTCACTGAGCAGCCAGCGCTGGGCGCCGCCCCAGTCCACCAGGATGTCGCCGGGCAGCTTCAGGCGGCCCGTGTTCCTGGGCAGGGAAAGGCGCCAGAGAGGACGTTCGTCGTGGAAGAAAGGCAGTTGCTGTTCTTTCAGGTCCTGCCAGAAGCCGTTGTTGTCCACCTCGTCAGCGCCGATCTGCCGGCACGCATCTTCGACCGCTGCCGGTGTGCCGCTGAGGCGTATCCACAGCTTGCCCCCGTGCCAGGCGGCACCGCTGAGGGGCAGGGGTTGCCGGTTCCAGCGGACAAAGCTGTCCAGAGCCGTGGCTTCATCGGCCTGCTGGCACAGGGTGATTTCACGGCGCGGTGCGGGTACGGTCTTGATGCTCAGTTCCACCAACAGGCCCAGTGTGCCGAAAGCGCCGCACTGCAGACGGGAAACATCGTAGCCCGCGACGTTCTTGATCACCTCGCCGCCGAAATGCAGCAGCTCCCCCCTGCCATTGATCATGCGGCAGCCGAGAACGAAATCACCGGCAGCACCACGCCAGGGCCGGGACGGTCCGGACAGGCCGCAGGCAATGGCGCCGCCCAGGGTGGCCGAAGGAGAGAACCGGGGTGGCTCGAAGGGCAGCATCTGGCCGTTGTCGGCCAGCAGTTTCTCTATGTCCAGCAGGAACGTGCCAGCGCGGGCGCGGATAAACAGCTCTTCGGGCTGGTAGTCGATGATGCCTGCAAGGCCTTTGGTCGGAAGTTCGAGGTCTGCCGTTACCGCTTGCCCCAGAAAAGTCTTGCTGCCACCGCCGCGAATGTCCAGGGTCGTGCCCTGTTCGTGGGCGGCGCGTATCTGTTCCCGCAGCTCCTCCATCAGAAGCGCTCGAGTTCCGGAAACGGCAGCTGGCCGTTGTGGACATGCATGGCGCCCAGCTCGGCGCAGCGGTGCAGGGTGGGGATGGCCTTGCCGGGGTTGAGCAGGCCCTTGGGATCGAAGGCTTCCTTGATCGCGTGGAACTGGCTCAGCTCCAGTGCCTGGAACTGCACGCACATCTGGTCTATCTTTTCGCTGCCCACACCGTGTTCGCCGGTGATGGTGCCGCCCACTTCCACGCAGAGGCCGAGGATGTCGCCACCGAAGCGTTCGGCCTTCTCCAGCTCGCCGGGCCTGTTTGCATCATAGAGCACCAGCGGATGCAGGTTGCCGTCGCCGGCATGAAAGACATTGGCGACCCGCAGGCCGTAGTCCCTGGACATCTGTTCCAGGCGCCCGAGTACCTGTGGCAGCTGGTGGCGGGGAATGGTGCCGTCCATGCAATAGTAATCGGGCGAGATGCGCCCCACGGCGGGAAAGGCGGCCTTGCGGCCGGCCCAGAGCTGCTGGCGCTCGGCATCGCTGCCGGAGATGCGCTGACTGGTGCAGTGGTTGGCGGCCATGATCTCCTGTACCGCAGCGACGGTCTCGTCCACTTCGGCCTGGGTGCCGTCGAGTTCGCACAGCAGGATGGCGGCAGCATCGCGGGGGTAACCGGCCTGGACGAAATCGTCGGCGGTGCGCAGGGACAGGTTGTCCATCATTTCCAGCCCGGCGGGAATGATGCCGGCGCGGAGTATGGCGCCCACGGTCCTGCCAGCCTGTTCCACGCTGTCGAAGGCCGCCATGATAACCTGGGCCACGGGTGGACGTGGCAGCAGCCTGACGGTGATCTCGGTGATGATGCCCAGCAGGCCTTCCGAGCCGGTCATGAGCGCCATGAGGTCGTAACCCGGGCTGTCCAGGGCGTCGCTACCCAGTTCCAGCTCATCGCCTTCGGCGGTGATGATGCGCAGCCCGAGGATATTGTGCACCGTAAGGCCGTATTTCAGGCAGTGCACCCCGCCGGAGTTCTCCGCCACGTTGCCGCCGATGGTGCAGGCGATCTGCGAGGAAGGATCCGGTGCGTAGTACAGTCCGTAACGGTTCACCGCCTCGCTGATGGCCAGGTTGCGCACCCCCGGTTCCACCCGTGCGCTGAGATTGTCAGGATCGATTTCCAGAATACGGTTCAGGCGCGCCAGGCTGAGTACGAGGCCATCTTCCACCGGCTGGGCGCCGCCCGAGAGGCCTGTGCCGGCACCCCGGGGAACCAGGGGCAGATTCTCGGCGTGGCAGAGGCGGATGACCTCCCGTACCTGATCCCGGGTGGCGGGCAGCGCCACGGCCAGGGGCAGGCTGCGTTTGGCCGTCAGTCCGTCGCATTCATAGGGATGCAGCAGTTCCTCGCTTTCGACCAGGCCGTCTTCCGGCAGGATGGTTTCAAGGGCTGTGCGTAATTTCTCGGATAAGGGCATGGATATGCGGACCGCGGCACTGGTATATTCTATTGAGAATATATCAATACCCGTTGGCGTAATAGCCGGATAACAATAGAGGATTTGAACATGCCCACCGTTTCCACCTTCAACCCGCCCGTGCGCACCCTCATGGGCCCCGGCCCTTCCGATGTCTCGCTGCGGGTGCTCGAGGCCCTGTCACGTCCCACTATCGGCCATCTCGACCCGCGTTTCGTGGAGATGATGGAAGAGGTCAAGGGGATGCTGCAGTATGCTTTTCAGACGAAGAACGCCATGACCATGCCTGTATCCGCGCCGGGGTCTGCCGGCATGGAAAGCTGCTTTGCCAATCTGGTCGAAGCAGGCGACAAGGTCATCGTTTGTCAGAACGGCGTGTTTGGCGGACGCATGAAGGAAAATGTCATCCGCTGCGGTGCTGAGGCCATCATGGTGGAAGACGAGTGGGGAACCGTGGTCGACCCGGCCAAGGTGGAAGAGGCCCTCGAGGCGAATCCGGATGCCAGTATCCTGGCTTTCGTGCACGCGGAAACCTCCACCGGCGCCCAGTCCGATGCCGCTACCCTGTGCAAGCTGGCGCAGGATCACGGTTGCCTGAGCATCGTGGATGCCGTGACCTCCCTGGGCGGCACGCCGGTCAAGGTGGACGAATGGGGTGCAGACGCCATCTATTCCGGTACCCAGAAATGCCTCTCCTGTGTGCCCGGCCTGTCTCCCGTGAGCTTCAGCGACAGGGCGCTTGAGGTGATCAGGAACCGCAAATCACCGGTGCAGAGCTGGTTCCTGGATCTGAACCTGGTCATGGGCTACTGGGGCAGTGGCGCCCAGCGCACCTATCACCATACGGCACCGGTGAATTCCCTCTACGCCCTGCATGAATCCCTGCGCATTCTCCAGGAAGAAGGACTGGAGAATGCCTGGGCGCGCCATGAGAAAAATCACCTTGCGCTGAAGGCAGGGCTGGAAGCCATGGGTATCGGTTTCATCGTAAAAGAAGGTGACTGTCTGCCCCAGCTCAATGCTGTCACCGTACCCGAAGGCGTGGACGAGGCCGCCGTGCGCAAGGCGCTGCTGGAGGACTTCAACCTGGAGATCGGCGCCGGTCTCGGCGCCCTGGCAGGCAAGGTCTGGCGCATCGGCCTCATGGGTCATGCCAGCAACCAGAAGAACGTGATGCTGTGCCTGTCAGCCCTCGAAGCCGTGCTGGGACAGATGAAAGCGCCAATCACCAAGGGCGTGGCCCTGGATGCGGCGATGGCGGTTTATGCCTGATATTCCCTTCCCCAATGGCAGCGGGGCTTGCTGCCGTTGGCGGTTGTTCAGGGGTTGCTGAAGTACCAGAGATCGTACCCAATTACAGCATAGAGATTACCCCCGCTGCCCCACATATCGCCAACAGCACTCAACGTATCAGGAGAAATATCCGTCCAGATATCACCAGACAGTTTGAAGACCAAGGCATCCCACTGATTAGCGCCATAAACATACAAATTGCCACCGGATTCTGTGATACCGTAGAAAGCATAACCCGCTTGTCCGCTGAGAGGATGGGTCATTTCTGTCACGCCCTGACCATCTACCCAGCGATAGATTTTCTCCCCTTCCACGCCATAGACGGTGCCCGGCGATGCGCCTGCGGGTATGCCGCGGATAAACTTAGCGGGGAAATCATCGAGGGTGCGGGCCTTCCAGCTTCCTGCGTCGTTGTAATGGTAGCGTACCCGTTGCTTGCCCAGACCATTACTCCAGTAGGCTTCGTAATAGTGATCTGCATCCGGCCCCCACAAGTCCGTGTTTTCATCTCCAGTGCCGGGGTTATAGTAGAACCAGCTTCCGTTGAGATAATTGATGCTTCGATTTCCCCGCGCTCTGGCGATAATAGTATTGCCTTCGGACCATATGTTTACACCATCGAAAGAGGTTGTCTTGTCAGCAGGAATATTCAATGACTGCCAGCTGTTGCCATCAGTCTTCAGAATACCCACTTTGCCATCTTCTCTTACCAGAGCGACGTCGCCATACAAATCCCAAATCGGACCGGTATTGGCAGGAGAGGACATGGTGGTGAAGTTATTACCATCAAAGCGGTAAATCTTATCTCCTGCCACACGCGAGAAATAGACGTCACTTTGGGATATGCCACTCACCTTTGAAAAATAGGTGAGCCCTGAAGTATCGATCTGTTTCCATGTTTTTGGCGTTGTTGAATCCTGGTCGATTACCGTCAGTTCAGCCGTTGTGCTTCCCCAACCGGCCAGATAAGCTGAAATCGTGACATTCTGGGCACCATCCACTATTCCGTCGGCGACACTTGTTACGGTGAAGCTGGCGCTGCTTTGTCCTGCCTGCAAAGTGACCGCTGCGGGTACATCTGCTTCCGTGACATCGCTGCTGTCCAGATACACCGACAAGGCATTCGTCAGATCGCCTGATCGGTTCAGGGTTGCGGTGGCTGTACTGCCTTCGGAAAGGCTGTTGACCAACGTCAGGGTCAGTTCGCCTCCGGATAGCTGTACACAATGCTCGGCGGAGTTTGGCGTTCTGGTGCTGTACTCGCCATAAGCCTGCATGCGGAAGCAGGCATTCTTGCCTTTGGGCAGCCCGGACATGATAGTGCTCACGGTGTCGATACCATACACAGTCCTCTTTATAGTCCATACGGGGTCGCCATCCACCTGCAGATAGATCTCGTAGCCCCTCATCTCAACGTCAAGGGATGAGGCATCAAAATTCCACTCGATAAGGCCGAAACCGTCTCCGCGATCTTCGAAGCCGGTGATCGTCGGAGCAACATCGGGTTGCTGGACGACCTTGATCTCCACCTCGCGGAAGGTGGAGCCGAGCGAACCGAAGCGCAAGCCTTCTGCTTTGCGGAAACCGTTCTCGAACAGCAGCTTGTTCCGGTACACGCCTTTTTGCAGCTGGCCCGTATCCACTTCCACCACGACATAGGCTGATTCATTCTCCGCCAGCTCACCATTGGAAGGGGAAACGCTGATGGCGGCATCGTCGCTGTACTGCACCGACCAGGGCAGCTTGCCCTTGCCAATGTTCTCGACAAGATAGCTTTTCTGTACCACCGTCGGGCTGGCAGGCTCGACCAGCGTGTCGATATTCTCGCCAGACACCTTGAGGAAAGGCGGATCTTCGGCGCACTGGCCGGTGAGATAGCCATGCGCGAGCAGATGTTCGAGTTTCAGGAAGAAAAATTCAAATGCCAGCCACTCATCAACATTCTCCACACCCATCATTTTCAAGAAAGCGCGCACCCCGCTTTCCACGTCGTTCAGATTCCAACGAAAGAATCTGTCGAAACCAATTTTCAGACTGTATTCGATGCCGTCCTTACAACCCTGGCCGGTAACGATATCCTCGTTCAACAGCGGGATACTACCCTGCAGTTGCAGGTAGGATTGAGCGCCCAACTCCGGCCCCATCACGCCATAGGGCCTCGGAAAAAATAGATTACCCCAATTTTGTAATCGGATTGATTGTGACAAACCATGATTCCAGATCAGGTTTTCTGTCAAATCGTTTTTCCAATTCACGCATGGCCTGCTTACTC
>NZ_JBHNMF010000069.1:0-10850 GCF_048562965.1 Thiolapillus sp.
GTTCGGAACAAAGGATAGCTCCTTTTTGGAATATAATCACATGGTACCCGACAGCTACTGAACGGCAATGACCTTTATGTCGGTGGCAGCTTCTTCTATATCGGTGGCGTACAACATTACCTTCGCTGCCAGCCATGGAGAGCGAAGCGAAGGCTGGTAGACCCCAGTAGCCGCGAGGCCGCACTGTTTTCCCGGCGTGCCTTGCGCCAGAGGGAAAACAACGTAGGCCTCCGAACGCGGCGTCCAGTCATATGGGAGTCAAGTACGGAGCAGCAACGAGCTTGCGAAGTTGTTGCGTAGTGCTTGGTGACCAGGACGGCTGGGGCACAAATAGGTTGTCAAAGGCTGAGTCGATTTTGGGGACTGGGATGTCCCAAAATCTATCACGAGGCCGAAGACACGCTTGGCGTGATCGTCAGTACACCAGAAGGGATAAACTGTTCACCTTACACAGGCAGCACGGATTGTGAGCATGCCATGGTCGAAGGCGACTACGTTTTGACTGCTGTATCCGGCGATCCGCAACTCACCATCAGCCAGGAATGGCTGAGTGGCTGTGACAGTGCAGGCGGAACATCAGCAACCTGCGGCGTGACCCTCGATGCAGACAAGGCTGTAGAAGTCAGGCTTGCCTGTGAGCAGTACGATATGCTGCCACCGGATGAGCCGGTGACGACAAACACGACCATAAGATGCCGCGAGATCAAGGCTGTCAAGGGGTATAAAATCGGTGACGGGGGAAGGGTCAGGTTCGAGGCGCAAAGCAGCGTTGAACTGGGACCGGGGTTTCGTGTAAATAGTCTGGCTGACTACTTTGTGATAAGCGTTCAGTAGCTTTCATACACAGGAATACCCAAACCAATTGGGCGATTTGTAACCCCCGAGGGGAGTTTGTCGTTCCTGTGAAAACAGGAAACCGGTGAATGAAGTGCCGCGTGATCTATTGCAGTTGGTACTTCTTCAGCCGGTATATGAACGCATAACGGGTAAGCCCCAGTATGCGCGCTGCCTTACTCTGGTTGCCCTGACTTTTCTCCAGTGCCTGCTGTAGCAACTCCTGCTCCAGTTCTTCGAGTTTTATGCCGGAATCGGGCAGGGCGAAGGTCCAGCGCTTCGTCTGCTGGTGGCGAATTTCCCGTGGCAGGTTACCGTCAGTGATTTCCCGGCCGTTGAACAGGATCAGCATGCGTTCGCACAGGTTGCGCAGTTCACGGATATTGCCAAGCCAGGCATAGCGTTTCAGGCAGTCCATGGCGGCTTTGCTGTAGCTGGGTGCCGGCAGGCTGTAGGTTTCACTGAGACGTTTCGTGATCTCGGGTATCAGCAGTTCCACATCCCCGGTACGTTCCCTCAGTGCGGGCACATGGAAAGGTATGATATTCAGGCGGTAGTACAGGTCTTCCCGAAAACTGCCGTCTTCCACCTTCTTGCGAAGATCGGCATTGGTGGCCGCCAGCAGGCGCACGTCGGCGTGGCGCTGTTTCAGGCTGCCCACGGGCTGAAATTCGCCGGATTCGAGAAATCGCAACAGCTTTGCCTGGATATCCAGGGACATTTCGCCGATTTCATCCAAGAACAGTGTGCCGCCCTCTGCCTGGCTGATACGGCCGGGATTGTCTGCCACCGCGCCGGTGAATGCGCCCTTAACGTGACCGAAAAGCTCGGATTCAGCCAGCCCTTCCGGCAGTGCTGCGCAGTTGATGGCGATGAAGGGAGCACCGTTTCGCCTGCTCCTAGTGTGCACGTGGTGGGCCAGCAACTCCTTTCCTGTACCGCTCTCTCCGGTGAGAATGAGCGTGACATCGGTCACTGCTGCGATGTCCAGTGAACGCAACAGCGCTTCGAATTCCGGTGATTTTCCGAGTAATTCGTAATTGGAAGATTTGTTCATTTTTCTACCAGTTGATGATCAGTCCGGTCAGTGCAAATGCAATCAGCAAAAAGCCTGCAATCATGCGCATGCGCGGATTGCGCGCGAAGCGCAATATCTGTTCGGCAAAGATACCCGTTGCCATCACGGCTGGCAAGGTCCCTATACCAAACAACAGCATAAATAACCCACCCTGAAGCCAGCCGCCTTGACCCAAGGCAATAAACAGCGCGGAATAAACCAGGCCACAAGGCAGCCATCCCCAGATCAGGCCATACAGCAGTGCCTGCCAGGGGGAGGTGACAGGCAGCAGTTTACGGCCAAGAGGTTCCAGCTTTTTCCAGATGGGCGAGCCGGCTTTTTCGATACGGGCGAATGCGGGAAACCAGCCTGCCAGATACAGGCCCACGGCTACCATCAGGATGGTGGCGGTGAGCAGCAGGATGCTGTGTCCGTACTGGGGGCTGATGCGAAACAGCAGGCCCGCACCGAAAGCCCCGGCAAGGGCGCCGGCGAGGGTATAGCTGAAAATACGGCCCAGGCTGTAGTAGCTGAGAAAGCCCGCCAGCTGCGCCGAGCGACTGCGTATTTCCACCGGCAGACTGAAGGTCAGCACGCCCATGATACTGCCGCACATGCCGACGCAGTGCAGGGCGCCAAACAGCCCCATGAGGAACGCGCCAAGATAACCAATCTCCATGAACTATGCTTTATAATTTATTGAGATTTATGGATATGTCCTGGCGAACGTCTGGACTATCTGCCAAAAACCTGTTTCAGCAGATCCGTACTGCGGGCGACAGGATTCTGGCGGATGGCCTTCTCTTCCTGGGCCAGTTTGTAGAACAGGCCGTCCAGGGTTTTCTCCGTGACATAGGAGTCCAGGTCCAGCGCACTGCCGCCGCCGAGCAGTCCGCCCAGCATACCGCCCCCGGCATTGGCGGTCAGCTGCTTGTAGCTGGCTGTTGCGCCAACCTGATCGGTCGCCTGGGAGACGATGGGCTTGATGGCTTTCTCCAAGGATGGCCCGGCCTTCTCGCGCAGGTAGCGGGTAGCGGCATCGTCACCGCCGTTGAGAATATTCGCGGCATCTTCCAGCGTCATGTTCTGTACGGTGTCCTTGACGATATCCAGTGTCTTTGGAATGGCCGTTTCCGCCGCCTTGTTCATGGTGGTTTCGAACTCGTCCACCAGGGCTCCCTGGCCCACGGCCCGCAGTCCCGAAGCGATCTTGTCCACCGAGCCGGGCAGGGGGATACGGACATTGGCGTCGTTGAGGAAGCCTCCGGGCTTACCCAGGTAATCGATGGCGCGTTCGGCGCCGATGCTCAGCGCTTCCTTCAGGCCGGCATCGATCTGCCCCTGGGACAGTCCGCTGGCGGCGCTGGTGCTGCTGCCTTTCAAAAACTGGTCTGCCGATCCCTTGAGCAGATCATTGAATCCTGCCCAGCTGCTGCCGGCAATCAGTGACGCGGCAATAAGAGTTACTGTTTTTTTCATATCTTTCTCCTTGATGTTTTTCCTAAATTATCATTGATAAGCCAATGATATTCCTTATATTTAATCGAACAAAACTACAGCTTTCTGATGCGCTCTGCCTGTTCTTCAAGATTTTTCATCGCGGCGCGGGCTGCTTCGAGTTTCTCTTTCTCCTTTTGTACCACGGCCTGGGGCGCCTTGTCGGTAAAACCGGGATTGGAGAGTTTTTTCCCGGCGCGTTCCACCTCGGACTGCAGTTTCCCCAGTTCTTTTTCCAGGCGCTGAAGCTCAGCGTCCTTGTCGATGAGATCTGCCAGGGGGATCAGCAGTTTCATGTCACCGACCAGCGCGGTGGCAGCCTCGGGGGCCTCTTCATTGCTGTCCAGAATCCTGACGGATTCCGTGCGGGCCAGAAAATCCAGGTAGCGCCTGTTGGCCGCCAAAAGCCTTCGGTCCTTTTCACCGGCGTTGTCCAGCAACACGGGAATAGGCTTGCCCGGGGCGATATTCATCTCGCCCTTGATTCGGCGTATGCCCAGCACGAAGTCCATCACCCATTGCATCTCTTCTTCCGATCCAGGATCACGCTGGTCATCATCAGCTACAGGAAAGGGCTGGAGCATGATGGTATCTCCCGACTTGCCTGCCAGGGGTTTGACCGCCTGCCAGATTTCCTCGGTGATGAAAGGCATGATGGGATGGGTGATACGCAACAGGTTTTCCAGTACGTTCACCAGTGTATAACGGGCGGCGCGTTTTTGTGCATCAGAGGTATCGTCCGCATTGAGTACGGGTTTGGTCAGCTCCAGGTACCAGTCACAGTATTCGTTCCAGGTGAATTCGTAGATGGCCTGGGCGGCATGATCGAAGCGGTAGCTCTCGATGGCGGCGCCAACTTCGGCGGTGGTGTGCTGCAGGCGGGACAGAATCCAGCGGTCGGCGACGCTGTATTCCAGGGCTTGTCGAGCTGAAGCCCGACCTGCATCCTCCCGTAGGTCGGACTTCAGTCCGACATCCGCCACGTTCATCAACACGTAGCGCGAGGCATTCCACAGCTTGTTGCAGAAGTTGCGGTAGCCCTCGATGCGCTGCAGGGAGAGCACGATGTCCCGGCCCGTGGAGGCTTGGGAGGCAAAGGTGAAGCGCAGGGCGTCGGTGCCATAGGCGGGGATGCCGTCGGGGAAGTTCTTGCGCGTCTGCTTTTCGATTTTCTTCGCCAGGTGGGGCTGCATCATGCCGGAGGTACGCTTGGCCACCAGGGACTCCAGGTCGATGCCGTCGATGACGTCGATGGGGTCCAGGACATTGCCCTTGGACTTGGACATCTTCTGGCCCTCGGCATCGCGCACCAGACCGTGGACATAGACTTCGTGGAAGGGCACGTCGTCCATGAACTTCAGGCCCATCATGATCATGCGTGCCACCCAGAAGAAGATGATGTCGAAGCCCGTGACCAGCACGCTGGTGGGGTAGAAGGTCTGCAGGCGTTCGGTCTGTTCCGGCCAGCCCAGGGTGGAGAAGGGCCACAGGGCCGAACTAAACCAGGTGTCCAAGACATCCTCGTCCTGGCGCAGGGGGTAATCCGCTGCCAGGTCGTGCTGGCGGCGAACCTCGTCCTCGCTGCGGCCCACATAGACATTGCCGTTGTCGTCATACCAGGCAGGAATACGGTGTCCCCACCAGATCTGGCGGCTGATGCACCAGTCCTGGATGTTGCGCATCCATTCGAAATAGGTGTTTTTCCAGTTGTCGGGGACGAAACGGATCCGGCCGGTCTCTACGGCCTCGATGGCGGGTTTGGCCTGGGGCTCGATCTTCACGTACCACTGGTCCGTGAGGAAAGGCTCGATGATAGCATTGGAGCGATCCCCCCGGGGCACCATGAGCTTGTGGTCGTCAATCTTTTCCAGCAGATCCAGTGCTTCAAGATCGGCCAGCATGGCCTTTCTTGCTGCGTAGCGATCCATGCCCACATATTTTTCTGGAATCAAACCCTGATCATCTGCTTCATTGGCACGGATGGCGGCATCCACGGTAAAGATGTTGATCAGGCCTCCATGGGGTTGGGCAGCAATGGCGGTCTCGTCCCGGTGACGTTGCCAGACTTCGTAGTCGTTGAAGTCATGGGCGGGGGTGATCTTCACGCAGCCGGTGCCAAACTCGGCATCCACATGCTCATCGGCAATGATGGGAATCTTCCGCCCGGTGAGGGGCAGCTCCACGAATTCGCCAATAAGGTGCGCGTAGCGTTCATCGCCGGGGCTGACCGCCACGGCGCAGTCGCCGATCATGGTTTCGGGACGGGTGGTGGCCACCACCAGCTGGCCGGTGCCGTTGGTCAGGGGATAGCGCATGTGCCACAGGTGGCCGTTTTCTTCCTGTGAGAGGACTTCCAGGTCGGAGACGGCCGTGTGCAACACCGGGTCCCAGTTCACCAGGCGCTTGCCCCGGTAGATCAGGCCTTCTTCATAGAGCCGGACGAAGACTTCCTTCACCGCCTCGGACAGCCCCTCGTCCATGGTGAAGCGCTCGTGTTCCCAGTCCAGTGAGGCGCCCATGCGGCGCAGCTGGCGGGTGATGGTGCCGCCGGATTCCTTTTTCCACTGCCAGACGCGCTCGATGAATTTTTCCCGGCCCAGGTCGTGACGGGTTTTTCCCTCTTTCTCCAGCAGGCGTTCCACCACCATCTGGGTGGCGATACCGGCGTGGTCGGTGCCCGGCTGCCACAGGGTGTTGTCACCCTTCATGCGGTGGTAGCGGGTCAGGCCGTCCATGATGGTGTCCTGGAAGGCATGTCCCATGTGCAGGCTGCCGGTCACGTTGGGCGGCGGGATCATGATGCAATAGCTGCGTTCGCCACCCTGGGGGGCGAACCAGCCGTTCTCTTCCCAGGTCTGATACCAGCGCTGCTCGATGGCAGTGGGGTCGAAAGTCTTGTCCATGTTTTGGAAGGGGTGGTTAAAAAGGGTAATTATACGGTCTGGCAATCGTTTCTGTTCAAAAAAAGCGTTATCATTGCGCTTTCGTTGAACCGATCAGGACGAGCTGACCATCGCTACACCCAAAATCATTTCCCGGCCCGAACACAATATTTCCCGGGCGAATATTTCCGAAGCAGCACTGAAGGTACTTTACCGGCTGAAAAAGAGCGGCTACCAGGCCCACCTGGTTGGCGGAGGCGTGCGTGATCTGCTGCTTGGGCGGGAACCCAAGGATTTTGATGTGGCGACCGATGCCACGCCAGAGCAGGTGAAGGCAGCATTCGGCAATGCCCGTATCATCGGCCGGCGTTTCCGCCTGGTGCATGTGCGCTTCGGGCGCGAGATCATCGAAGTCGCCACTTTCCGCAGCATGCAGTTCCAGCAGGAAAAGCATTCGGAAGAAGGGATGGTGCTGCGGGACAATGAATTTGGCTCTATTGAAGAGGATGCCCTGCGTCGCGATTTCACCGTCAATGCACTGTATTACAACATTGCCGATTTCTCCGTGATCGATTACAGCAACGGTATGCAGGACCTGGAAGACGGCCTGTTGCGCCTGCTGGGTGATCCGGAAACCCGCTATCGTGAAGATCCTGTGCGCATGCTGCGGGCAGCACGTTTTTCGGCAAAGCTCGGGTTCAATATCGAAGCTGCCACCGAAGCGCCCATTACAGAACTTGCGCACCTGCTGGGAGATGTGCCTTCCGCGCGCCTGTACGAGGAAGTACTGAAGCTGTTCATCAGCGGTTATGCGGTCAGCGCATTCAAAAAGCTGCGCCATTATGATTTGTTTGCCCAGCTGTTTCCCCAGACGGAAGAAGCCCTTGCCCACGAGGACCATGAGTTCCCTCTGGTGCTCGTGCTCAAGGGGCTTGAAAACACCGACAAGCGTCTGGCCCAGGACAAACCGGTAACCCCCGCCTTTCTGTTTGCGGTACTGCTTTGGGAACCCCTGCGACGCATTGCCAATGAGCTGGAAGCCGAAGGCTTACCCCTGTATCAGGCGCTGCAGCACGCCGGAAACCGGGTGGTGGAAGAGCAGGTGCGTTGTGTTGCCATTCCGAGGCGGTTTTCGACCCCCATGCGGGAGATCTGGACCCTGCAGGCCCGTTTCCACAACACCAAGGGGAAAAGACCCCTGCGGCTGCTGGCACATCCGCGCTTCCGCGCCGCCTATGATTTTCTGCTGCTGCGCGCGGAATCCGGTGAAGCCGATCCGGAACTCGCGGCCTGGTGGACAGCATTCCAGGAGCAGCAGGGGCTGGATCCGAAAGGCGGTGGCAACAAACCCACGGGAAACAGGCGTCGCCGCCGCAGCAGGCCGCGCAAACGTCCGGCAAAATGATCGACGCCTATATCGGCCTGGGCAGCAATCTGGACCAGCCCGTACAGCAGATCCTTCAGGCATTGGATGAACTGGACTGCGTGCCGGAAAGCTGGCTTGTCAGGGCATCTTCACTCTATGCCAGTGCTCCCATGGGCCCCCAGGATCAGCCGGACTATGTCAATGCCGTGGCGGACATCCGTACAAGGCTGGCGCCGCTGGATCTGCTGGATGCGCTTCAGGAGATCGAAAAGCGTCATGGGCGCATCCGCGACCGGCGCTGGGGGCCACGAACTCTGGATCTGGATCTGCTATTGTATGGCGATCAGATCATTCAGGACCGCCGCCTGACGGTGCCACACCCGGGTCTGGCACAGCGGGCATTTGTGCTGAAGCCTTTCGAGGAGATTGCGCCTCGGCTCCGTGTACCCGGACTGGACGATATAGCAGCACTGTCGGCAGCCTGTACCGATCAGCAAGTGAGACGAATCGAATGAAAGACAAAATCACGCTCAGCAGCCTGGAGCGTATGAAATCGGCAGGCGAAAAGATTGCCGTGCTGACCGCTTATGATGCCGGTTTTGCCCGTCTGGCGGAAGCCGCCGGCGTGGAAGTGATCCTAGTGGGTGATTCCCTGGGCATGGTGGTACAGGGGCATGACAGTACCCTGCCCGTGACCGTTCAGGAGATGGTCTATCACACGGCAATGGTCAACCGGGGCTGCCACAGGCCGCTGCTGGTTGCCGACATGCCGTTCATGAGTCATGGCACACCCCGTCAGGCACTGGACAATGCCGGGCGTCTGATGAAGGAAGGCGGCGCCCACATGGTCAAGCTCGAAGGCGGTCACGCCCAGGTGGAGACTGTACGGCACCTGACGGACAGGGCTGTACCCGTGTGTGCCCATCTGGGATTGCTTCCCCAGTCCATTCACCAGCTGGGCGGTTACAAGGTGCAGGGCAGGGACAGCCACAGCGCCGAGCGTATCCTCAACGAGGCTAATGAGCTGCAGGAAGCAGGCGCCCAGATGCTGGTGCTGGAATGTGTGCCGGAACTGCTGGCAACAGAAATCAGCCTCGCACTGGATATACCTGTGATCGGCATCGGCGCAGGACGGGGTTGCGACGGACAGGTGCTGGTGCTCCATGACATGCTGGGGATCACACCCGGAAAGGTGCCGAGCTTCAGTCGCAACTTCATGGAGAAAGAAAACTCTGTCGAAGATGCCATGCGGGCCTTTGTCGAAGCAGTGCACAGGGGTGAGTTTCCCGCCGAGGAACACTGTTTTCAATGAAGCAGGTAACATCCGTAGCGCAGTTGCGTGAGGCAGTGGCAGGTCTGCGGGGCCGGATAGCCCTGGTGCCGACCATGGGCAATCTCCATGAAGGGCATCTGACACTGGTGCGCCGGGCCCGTGAAATCGCCGACCATGTGGTAGTCAGCATCTTCGTCAATCCGCTGCAGTTCGACCGTGAACAGGACCTGCAGGCTTACCCGCGAACGGAAGAACAGGACCTGGATCTGCTGCGTTCAGAAGGTGTTGAGCTGACATTCACACCTTCGACAGAAGCCATCTATCCGCATTCCATGGACGTACACACCCGCGTTGAAGTGCCAGGCCTTTCCGATATCTTCTGCGGGGAGTCCAGGCCCGGTCATTTCGTGGGTGTCGCCACTATCGTGTGCAAGCTGTTCAATATGGTACAGCCACAGGCTGCGGTGTTCGGCAGGAAGGATTTTCAGCAACTGCTGATCATCAGGCGCATGGTGGAAGACCTGGCCATGCCCATAGAGATCGCTGGTGTCGATACAGTGCGGGAAGCCGACGGTCTGGCCATGAGTTCGCGCAACAATTATCTGGATCCACAGCAGCGCAAGATCGCGCCAGCCCTGTTTCATGCGCTGCAGCATACTGCTGAAGCCCTGCGACAGGGTGAAAGGCATTATGCCGAACTGGAAGAAAATGCCACACAACTGATCGCGGCTGCAGGCATGACACCGGATTATTTCAGTATCCGTCGTGCTTCAGATCTGGGAAAACCTGCTCAGTCGGAAACTGGATTCGTCATACTCGGCGCCGCCTTTCTGGGTATGGCGCGTTTGATCGACAATCTCGAAGTGAATCTGTAGAAACCTCCCGGGCGGGCTCTCGCCTGTCCGGGAGGAGTAGGCATCAGTCCCAGAAACTCTGCCGGTGTGGCCTGGCCCAGGGTGGTGGGGAGAAAAAGTCACGCTCGATATCCTGCATGTCCGGAAATGCCGGGAACCCCCGCATGGGAAAGCCGACTGCATTTCCGCCCAGGGCGTTCAGCAGCTGATCCTTCTGCGGGCCGGGCAGGTCCTTTTCCTTCTTGATCTGCTCTGCGAGTTCATCCTTCGATCCTTCATATTCGAATTTCTTCATATTTCCATCCTGGTCCAGAAACTCGATCATGGCCTTGTACTTGCCGTTGGGCAGTCTGTTTACCGCTATGGACTCGAAGCTTTCCTCTACCTGCACTTCTGAACGTGCGTCTGGCATGGGACTGCGATGGGGCATCATCTGCTGCGGGAAAGGTGGACGTCTTGATTCAGGCTGGTAGCGTTTCTGTGCAGCCAGTGTGACCTCGATGCCTTTGACCTTGCCGTGACGCAGCACTTCCAGTTTGATTTTCTCTCCTGCAGTCTTGCTTCTTATGTTGCTGACCAGGTCATCGGGTGCAATCAGCTTCTTGCCGTCCAAGGTCAGCAGGACATCATGGGATTTCAGCCCGTCAGCCGCGGCGGGAGAATCCGGCATGACACGCATGACCATCAGGCCCTGGCCCTGTGCAATGTCTTCAGGCAGTTGTGCCTGTACAACCTGCACGGTACGATACCCAGATAGGCAGGCGCGCTCTGTTGTTGCGCTGCGGGAGCAGCATCCTCCGCGTGCAGAACACTCGCTGCAGGCAGGCTGAGCGCAGTCACCATGCCCAGTATCAGGTTTTTCTTGTTCATTTGTTCCTCCAGTATGTCAATACAATCGGGTGATAATGCTTTATATGGGAATGAAACAGCGGTAATTCAATGCTTCCGTTGTTCGGTATTTATTATTGGTAACTACTCACCCCTAAGACTGAGTACAAGCCTGCCTCGATGGATCTACAATCGCTTTTTCATGTCTGTAGAGGCTTGACATCATAGTACGCCGAGTCTATGCTATTGACCCAACACA
>NZ_JBHNMF010000070.1:0-10776 GCF_048562965.1 Thiolapillus sp.
CGCGTTCGGAGGCCTACTTTGTTTTCCCTCTGGCGCAAGGCACGCCGGGAAAACAGTGCGGCCTCGCGGCTACTGGGGACTACCAGCCTTCGCTTCGCTCTCCATGGCTGGCAGCGAAGGTTTGAAGCCAATTGACTAGCAATACATGAGAAAAACAACACAGCATATCGGCAAGTCAGCAGTAACGCCTTGCCTGATGCTGAGCCATAAAACAAAAACATCAACAGCGCCTACTTTACCATTGTCACGTGGATTTGGATAATGTTGCCAATCCGAGATAAGGTGCGAAGCACTTATTCGAGCATTCGTTCTGAGAAATAACTACCCCCAAATACTGCATCCCACGCTTCTGCTGCATCTCTATTGGAGCAGTCGCCAGAAAAGAGGATCGAGAGCTTTTTCAGTGCATCACCAAGGCGAAGACGAAAATGAACCATGCATGCATCCTCAGCTGTTTCTGTCAACATCTCGTCTAGCACAGGATGTTCCACATCAAGATCGTACTGAAGACGTCCATGAATCGCGGCCATGGTCTCATACAAAGCAACATCATCACGCTCAGGGTTGGGTACATATTCATCATGTACCAGCTTGGATATGACAAAACCACTAGGCATATTCCACGATGCACGGCTTCTCGCAAATGCCTTCAGTAACCGGGTTATACGCCGCATCTGACGACCATCACTTGTGTCAGGGCTTTTCGCAACTACTGCCTTGTTAAACCAATCCGTCACTGCTTCTGGGTCAGATCTCTTCCACTCATCAGCACTTGCAATTTCTAGAATGATGTCACCGAAGAATCCCTGCCTTTCACGATAGACAGGAATATCTACATGATGGCCCTCATTGTAATAAACGCGAACACAATTCTTGCGCATTTCAGGCTGCCGATTAAATCGCGAGTCTTGTAGTGCCACGCAAACCATTTTCCTAACTTGCCGAGGTGATAGTTTTCCGCCACGTGGTCCAATAAGATCTTCAGCAACAAAGACTATGCCATCATCGATATCATATTCATTATTAGGGGCATGAATGATCGTATCCATTGCGTACGACCCTTGGATAATGTATCCGCGTGGAACAGGCCCTTTGACTTTTCCAAGGGCAGTCTTAATTCTGTCGCGATTTGTATCCCTGTTACTGCGAAGCCTTCCCTGAATTGAGTCAGATAACCGAATATACCGACGATAAAACTCTCGCAACACCCAGTCGCAATCGTACATTTTACAGGGGCGTCGACTAATCATATTGCCAAGAGCTACGCCCCCGGCTACAACAGCCACAAACCCCACAACTCGAACAACCAAAGGATTCATGAACTCATTCCCATCCAAGATTTGATGATCATTTTCACTTGGCTTTTGTGAATATCTCGTACTTTGTATCGATCCTTCATAGTACCGTTTCCTGTACCATAGTCAGTACTTCATCCTTCTTAACCAGTGAGACATGAAGGCCTTCCGGTGGCAATGCAGTTCCTACAATAATCATGACAAAGGCATGGAGTTCATGAACTGAGCGTTCAAAACACTCTGTCATGTTATGTAAATCTTCATTCGATGGACGGGGAATCTTCTCCGGATGCGTATGCCAATCACCGATAAAATGAAGCCCACGAGCATAACGATCACGAATTTCTCGATGCTGTAACCACCGGTTTGGACGAAATATTGTTCGGCCACGGCGATCCAGCCATTTGGGACGAGTTGCTTCAACTATAATTGTATCTGAGCCATCAAAATGCCCGAATAGTTGGCCGCCTGCTTCTTTTTGAGATGAACCGATCTGGCGAAACCGGATCATAGTGGAGATTGCCTTATCCGAAATGATCAGCGAAGCGCCACCAGGCGTGAACCCATACCGCAGGCTCATCCCAGTCCTCCACATTCAGGACAGTCTGGATCGCGTTCGAACATGACATCTAAAACTGAACCGCCGGATCCAGGATTACCATGCCGGTCTACCCAATCAGAATTCCACTTACCCCCTGTATGATCGAGCAGTTTCTTATGGCCAAGCCATACTCTATGCGTTGAGCTATCTACCCGTCCAAGTAGAATATCAAGCGAAAGATCTGCAACTAGAGCGTGCACATGAGTCAGTTCCACAGCACCATAGGGCTGAAATAGCCCACCGCAGCTTGGAATAGAGAGCATGGTATCCTTTTTTTCCCATTCGGTTACAGGGAGACGTATATTACCAAGGTCATCCATCAAGCAACGAAGGCAACCTTGCCCATTGAACACTACTATCGCATGCCCAACAGCAGCATGAGGTTCTAACCAGCCTGACAAGACAGGCGGAAATTGCTCGGACTCACAGAAAACTGAATTTAGTAGACTTTCAACCTGCCAACTCCCTGTAACCGATATTATGAGATCAGCAGAATAAAGCTGTTCTAACTCATCCTCAGCAAAGCGTTCGAACGGTTCAGCATATCCTTCTATGGTCAGGTGCGGAAAGCGGGCCGCAACTTCACGGGCCATCTCGCCTGCCTTTCTCAAGCCAACTGCGCTAACACCCAACGCATGCCTACTGACGTTTTCTGATCCAAGGAAATCATGGTCAATAATGGTGATCTTTCCAACACCTGCTTTCGCGATTAGTTCAACGACGGTACTGCCCAGCGATCCACATCCGACCACCACAACTGACTTATCCCCTAACGCGCATACATCATCATTATGGTCTCGACCGTGAATCCATGACGCATCATAACGAACAACCCTGGCTCCAACGATCTGGCCGGCGCCATATCGCGCGAGTAAAACCCGGTCAGGCGGGCGACTGCGAAATCCTTTCATCAGTGCATTACCAGAACGCCCAACCGATTTAGGCTCGTGGATGCGTATACCCGCGAATCCCGCACCGTGTCTGCCATTAAACCCCAATACAACGGTCTTGTAGTTAGCCTGGTCTTCGAGCAACAGTTCTCTGACCATTTCTTGACCAACCCCGTTTGAACGCAACAGCGACATCAACGCTGATACAGTTGCGGGATACTCCGATGGGTGAGGAGGACGCGGCAACCAAATCAGAGGGACAGACTGAAACTCTGCCTTTTTTGAAGACTTCTCGCCATACCTGTTTCTGAGCCAGCTTTGCAGCTCTTCCACACTTTCAGCAACCAGCGTGTAGTTTTTCCCATGCCATGCACTTACCCAACGCGACGGCCCCTCCGGATGACACAGCAAATTCATCAAAGCCGTGGTCTTATCCCATCTGATCCAATAGCTATGGAATTCGTCCTCAAATCGTTCCAGTCCATCACCAGCGAGATTGGCTCGAATAAGCCCTTGCGCGTCATCAAGAAGAGACAGCACTACCGATCTCGGATCACTAATCGAGACATGCGCTGATTCCGGTAGCAGACAGAGAAGTCCGTCTTCTTCTAGGTTTGGCCACGTAAGGACTGGAGGCGCAGGTGATACAGCCACACGCGGTGGACAGAAGGGAAAGTCCCTAGTAACTAGCAACCGTAGATTGTAGTCAGAGTCGCCACAAAGGCCAGGTATTTCCCACCCCTGGACAAACCGTTTCGGGCAGGCGGATAGCTGTCTAACAGTAAGTGCACGGGCATGATTAAACTGCCCAAGCAGTTCTACTACTTGGCGAACCGCCTCTTCGTATCGATCATCAGGCAAACCGCCCTCCACCTCGCTTGTCTACCACGCGTGGATTTCTCTGTTCAGAAACAAGGTTGCCAAGTATGGCAGCATTCGCAGTTGCAGAGTTCTCTGCCGCATCCTCTTTATGGCGAGCGGAGAAGAAATCGGTATTGAAAACCTTATCCCACGCGGCGAGTGCATTCTTGCTTGTACAGTCAGCATCATCCAGAACAGCAAGATCGTCGAGTGCTGTAGCCAGTTTGTCCCGTAAAAATGCCGTACTCTCGTCACTCGAACCCTTCGTGAGCATCGCGCCTGGGGTTACCGGATGCTCTACTTCAAGGTTCACAACAAGCCGGTCACGCATACGCTTCATGGTCTCGCGCAACGCAACATCTTCACGTCCATCATCAGCTACGTAGCACTCTTCGACTAACTTCGTAATTGTGAACCCGCTGGCGATCTGCGCTTTCCATCCATCCCGACTGCGTGCAAATTTCTTAATAAGGCGCACGATGCGGCGAAATTGACGCCCGTTGTTCTCATCGGGACTTTTCGTCTGGTTCACATGATCGAACCAGTCTTCCACATCGGCCGCGCGCGATAACACCCAGTCATCACCAGAGGCCAGCTCGTACTGTTGGTCATAGTCTCGGATACGGTATATGGGCATATCAACGTGATATCCTTCTTCGTAGAAGATTCTCACGCAGTTTTTCATCACTTTTGGCTGCTTGTTGAACCTCCCGTCTTTAAGAGCATCACACACTATCTGACGCGCATCGCGTGGTGACATATCGTTTCCGTCTTCATCCCGGAGTGACTCCTGCGTAAAGTACACGCCGTCATCGATGTCGTAATCATTGTCCTGATCCTGCACCATCGTGAGCATCGCGTAGGATCCCTGCTTAATGAACTCTTTTGGCAACGGTTTATCGTCAGACTCCAGGCGATTAACCAAACGATCTCGATTAGAATTTCTACGATCACGCATTTCCGTACGTTGAGAACGCAGGAGAGTCACCTCGTCGTTGTGATAGGCCAAAACATCTTTTGCACAATCATACATATCAATTTACCTCCATTGGTCAGGCCTCTCTTGGAGGCATATCGTTGAATACCGATTCAATCATGCAGCCTTCGTCCGTACCTTGCTGAATCGCACTATTGGTCATGTGTGCATCCTGTCTCGCATGGCGTATTAGCGCCTCCAGTCCTTCTGGACGAGTTTCATCAAGGTCGAGATACTGAAGCATGGCACCCGGGATCTTTTCTGAAGGAAACCTGACTATTCGAACCGGTTTCTTAAGATGCGGTATCAGGAACTTAGCCATCATGTCAAAAGCAAACTCCTGTGATGCAATCGCGACCTTGGCCGCCTCCCCGCCAAATTTCCACTCCAAGAGCCCTCGATGTATTTGATCACGCCTGATTACCTCACCTTCCGGTTTTCCACAGCTTCCCAAGCTGAAGATCTCAATTTCTTCGTCACGGTCACCGAGTATCCGTAGAGCTTCAACAAGTGCTACTACAACTGGATTGTTTGCCCATAAGCCACCATCTGTGAAAATGTCGCAACTGTCGCCACCCGGTTGGTCGATAGCGGCGAGCGAGCGGAAGAGCGGCGCTGCACTGCTCGCCAGGCATATATCGATAAGAGTGTATTTATCGTCTCTGTGGTCACTCTTGGGATCATGTGGCGTCTTGAATACCCAAGGCCGGTAAGTGGACATATTCACTGCTGGTATAGCCAAAGCAATGGCGCGCTCATCCCATACTTGACGCATCGTCATCTTTCCAAACACTTGGGTAAGCGAGCCCTTGAGCGCATCATTCCCGCTTTCTAGATACTTTGGCCGTTTTCGCAACTGAGTGATGAGGTCCCAATTCAGTGCTGATGGCATCCTTTTTGGGAAGATCATTGGGCCGTGGTTCCTGTAGAGCTGCACCATCTCTGAAGGTGATACCCCCTTTGCCAGACCACAGCCGATGATCGCTCCCGTGCTTGTTCCTACGACGAGGTGAAACGCCTTCCCTACATCCAGACCTTGTGGCAGCTCACGTCGTTCTGCAAAAGAGCGTTCAAGAGCTTCAAGATACGCAGCAGTGTAGATACCACGCATGCCCCCGCCATCAATACTTAATACTCTAAATGCCATCCGAATCACCTTGGTCAAACTTTCGTGCTTGCCCAATATTTTTCACTTTGTACATTATTTGCCACATCTTCATACCACTACGCCTAAATCTCGTTCAGTGAAGCTGATGAACGGAAGCGCAAAAAAAAACTAACCAATCCGATAATATGCGAATTCTACGCCTCCTGAACCCGCAGTCTCTTCTCTACGCAGCAAAAACCCTTGCTGCCACAATTGTTTGAACTTGTTACTGGCATTCGCGATGGACATGCCTGGTGTTGCAACTGCAAAATCCGCCGCCCTCGAACGCGAATGCTTTAGCGCAAAATCGAATGCTGCCTGATTTCCCTGACTTGGCTGCATCCCCACTACGCGTCCGACACCATCATCCCAAACCATCACGGGCTGTTGCTTTCGCTCGGCTGCTGCTTCCCAATTTTCCAGCATGTCCGCATCAGTCAAATCAATAAAACAAAAGCCTTTACTACCTCGATATCGGCGTGCGACCTCTACAACCGTTTCAGACGCGAAGGAGATATCAACCCGCCGAACACCACTCAAAGAAACCTTGAATACCATAACACCCGGGTGGTTCTCCACGAAGCTGATTAGCTTCTGGTAAACCACCCGACCTTGATCACGCCCCCAACCTTCAGGGGATTCCATAAAATCAAACAATCGGATCACAACCGAAATCTCATTCATCTCGTTAAGTGAACCAGATTCAGGTGCCATTGTCAAGCCGGAATGTGAAACAAATATGGGTACCCCAAATCAACGGAAGCTGTTCGTAACAAAAAGCAGTATCAGGTCGATACTCCTGTGTACCAGGCTTTAGCAGGACGCGGGCATTTGGTAGCCGGACATCCAGTTCAGCTTTATATTTCATGGCCTTAGCGGCACTGCCCTTCAAACCGCATCCACGATCAGCGCCATGCCGCGAGATTCCCTGTCGGAAAATTTCAACCAGAAGATCAAGATCCGATAGGCGAAGAAGGGCCGGTGCCTCCTGTTTTAGAGCTGGCCTGAGTGTTTCCATAATTCCCAGACCACTATCTGAAACAGCTACCTTGAGATTATCCCCACCCGAGTACACCTGCAACGCAGCATAACCATCTAATGGGGTCTGGCTGTGGGAAAAGATATTGTCGATAAGCTCCGCAAAGATTGTCCATGCTGCTCCCTCAAGCTCAGAAGCATCAGACCGATCACCGCAGGCACTTATAAGCGCCTCCGTAAGGCGAGAAGGCAACGCATTATCGCGAACTTCCCTGTTTATACGCGCAATCTCTACCAACCCTGCGTTCATACCACCAAATATTTCAGCGCCCGAAAAATCCGGCCGACCTGGTAAGACCTCAACCCTGGGAGATAGGTGATCGAAAAAACCCATCCGATTCAAGTAACCCATGGCTCCATCCAAACCCTCTTCGAAATGAAGCCGAACACGGTGCATGGAGTGATCCAGCTGATTGAACAAGGAGAGGAGGCGCAGAGCTGCATCGATCATCACCTTAGAGCCAGTGGGAAACTTGAAATCTACTTTCGCATTATCTGGGTCATGAGGCTCACAGCCGGAGACAAGCACTTCTTCAAGCACTCGGGCACTGATCCAGTTTGGAGGGAATTCGATCAGGCAAGTCATTCTGTTTCCGGCCACACGAGTCAAAAGGTCAATTTATCGTTAATTGCTAATTCTTGCCATAACCCTTTGCCCAAACAGCCATCGGCTTTGTCACTGTGTTGCAGCGGACATCTGCGCAACTATGGCCAAATCTCTTGTACGCCAAAGATCGCGTAGATCGGCTGGGCGACCCACAAAGCGAGACGTGGCTGCCAGAATACCGTTGGCACTTCTGTCCCGACAAGAAATGCCGGGCAATCTATCCAGCGCGTCTGCTGTTCAAACCGTTGATAAAAACCCAGATTATGGTAGATTCATGTACTCTATTGTACACGTTTGACACTATGTAGGCCTATCTGACACCTGCCGGGCACAAATCGATGGATGAAATTTTGACGATCAAAGAAGTTGCGGAATACCTGAAGGTCAATGAACGTACAGTCTATCGACTTGCCTCCGGAAAAAAGATACCGGCCTTCAAAGTCGGGAATGCATGGCGATTTCGGAAAGACGAGGTCGACCAATGGATCAAAGATCAATCAAATCAAGGGACTGAGGCGGATTAGCGTGATAACGAACCACCACGCAAAATACTACGCCCACGAGCTGACCCGCCAGGCTGCCGGGGATGATATCGACCGTATCTCAACATCGCTTTTCGATGCCAGCGTTGATCTCAACCCCCATCAGATCGAGGCAGCCTTGTTTGCATTGCGCTCACCCCTTTCAAAAGGTGTGCTTCTGGCTGACGAAGTCGGTTTGGGTAAAACCATTGAGGCCGGACTTGTGCTTTGCCAATACTGGGCAGAGCGTAAGCGCAAGCTGCTCATTATCTGCCCCGCCTCTCTGCGCCGTCAGTGGGCGGCCGAACTCAGCGAAAAATTCAACCTTCCCACCGTAATTCTGGATGCCACCAGTGTCCGCAGACAACGGCAGGAAGGCATTTACAATCCATTCGATCAGAACAAGGTCATCATCCTGTCGTACCACTATGCCAGCCGGATGGAGGATGAGTTACGCGCCATCCCCTGGCATCTGGTTGCATTCGATGAGGCTCACAAACTCAGGAATGCCCACCAGAAGAGTAACCGCATGGGTCAGGCACTACGTCGAGCGCTGTATGGTAGACAGAAATTGCTGCTTACGGCCACGCCACTCCAGAACAGCCTGATGGAGCTATATGGCCTTTCCACACTAATCGACGAACATATCTTCGGCGACGACAAAGCCTTCCGTAAGCAGTACCTGCATGCTGGGGCCGATACAAATGAACTGCGCGATCGGCTGTCCAGTTTTGTCAAGCGCACCCTGCGCAAACAGGTCCTAGAATATGTACGCTATACCGAACGGCGCACCTTCACCCAGCCGTTTACGCCCAGTGACGATGAGCAACGGCTCTACGATGCCCTTTCTGCTTTTATGCTTCGCGAAGAGTCCTACGCCCTCCCCAAAAGTCAGAGACACCTGACAATCCTGATTCTACGCAAGCTACTGGCATCCAGCTCATACGCAGTAACCGAAACATTGAATCGTATTCGCAACAGACTTGTATCCCTTCGCGACCAGCAGCCTGTCACCGAAGAATTCCTCAATCATCTGATTGAAGAGGACGAGCTCGAAGAGGAATACCTGGAGGAACTGGAAGACACCAACGGCGTCGAAACTGAAAGCGAATCAGCAATCGACCGTAAACAGGTCGAACAAGAAATAGCCGAACTGGAGCAGTACATCGACTGGGCCAAGGCTATCAAGACCGACGAAAAAACCAAACAACTCCTCACGGCTCTGGGAACCGGATTCAATGAAATGGAAAAGATGGGGGCCCCGCGCAAGGCCATCATCTTCACGGAATCTCGCCGCACACAGGAGTATCTCAAAGCCTACCTAGAAGAGAATGGCTTCAAGGGGAGACTGGTCACCTTCAACGGCACCAACACCGATCCCGAATCCACAGCCATCTACCAACAATGGCTGGAGACCAATCGGGATAGTGACAAGATCACCGGCTCCCGGCCAGTAGACCGTCGCACCGCCCTGATTGAGCGATTTAGAGACCAGGCCGAGATCATGGTTGCCACAGAGGCTGCTGCGGAGGGTGTCAACCTGCAATTCTGCTCCATGGTCATCAATTACGATCTGCCCTGGAACCCGCAACGCATTGAACAACGTATCGGGCGTTGCCACCGTTATGGCCAGAAACACGACGTGGTTGTGGTCAACTTTGTTAACACCCGCAACGAAGCCGACAAGCGCGTGCTGGAACTTCTTACCGACAAGTTCAATCTGTTCAATGGTGTGTTCGGGGCATCCGATGACGTGCTGGGCCGGATCGAAAGTGGCATCGACTTTGAAAAACGCATCCTCGATATCTACCAGAGCTGTCGCTCACCTAAAGAGATTCAATCGGCCTTCGAAGCCTTGCAGAAAGAACTGGAGGCGGATATCTCAGAACGGCTTGACGACACACGCCAACTGCTTCTCGAGCACTTCGACGAAGATATTCATGACCTGCTCAAGATACAGCTTGACCAGGCACAGCAGCGCCTGGACAAGGTGGGCCGCTTGTTCTGGGAACTCACGCGCCATGTGCTGAGCGGGCACGCCCGCTTCGACGACGAGAAGCATGACTTCGTACTCACTAAGGCACCGACTGAAAACATCCATCCCGGCCATTACCAACTCATTCGCAAAGGATTAAAAGACGAGGAAATCAGTGCCGAACACCTGTACCGTCTCACCCACCCTCTTGGAGAATACGTACTAGACACGGCAAGAGCCGGAGAAACATCAGAGGCCGAGATACAGTTCGACATCTCAAACCATCCGGGCAAAATTTCGGTAGTCGAGGCACTGAAAGGCCAATCCGGCTGGCTCTGCCTCGACCTACTGACCGTCGATTCCTTTCAACGGGAAGAGCATCTGGTCTTTACTGGCGTCATGACAGATGGCAGGCCACTCGATCAGGAAACCTGCGAGAAACTCTTTTCCTGCCACGCTGCATCGAGGCCAACGCCCCTGAACGGTGCACCCGTCCCACAAACATTGAATGCCAACGCCGAACGCCACAGCCAGGCGGTTATCAGCCGCATTCTTGAGGCCAACAACCGCTTCTTCCAGGCCGAGCGGGAGAAGCTGGAAAAATGGGCGGACGACAAGATCCTGGCTGCCGAACAAGCCTTGCAGGACACCAAGGCTCGAATCCGCGGGCTAAAACGGGAGTCCCGGCAGGCAGAAACGGTCGAGCAGCAGCATGACATCCAGAAACAGATACGGGATCTGGAGCGCCTGCAACGCCGCCAGCGCCAGCAGATCTTCGATGTCGAAGACGAAATTATCGAAAAGCGCGACCAACTGATCGAGGCTCTCGAACAAAGAATGAACCAACATACACAGACCGATCGCC
>NZ_JBHNMF010000071.1:0-10774 GCF_048562965.1 Thiolapillus sp.
AGCAGGATGCAGCAATCAGCGTATAGAACAAGCTCTAACGGGCAGTATGAACAAAATAGCAACTTTATTTCACCCGAAAATATACGGTGGAACAATGTTGCTTACTCTAAACTCTAGTATATTTTAAAGAAGTAAAGGAAAGAAACATGAGTGACTGGAAAAAGATTGCCCCCCTGGAAGATATTCCCCGTCTGGGTTCAAGAGTGGTGGAAATCGAAGACGGCAGCATCGCCGTGTTTCGCACCGGTGATGACCAGGTGTTCGCCGTGCGTGATGCCTGTCCGCATAAGAATGGTCCCCTGTCCCAGGGTATTGTGGCCGGTCATACCGTGACCTGCCCCTTGCACAACTGGAAAATCGATCTGGAATCCGGGGAAGCACTGGATCCCGACGAAGGCTGCACCAATACTTATGTCGCCAAGGTGGAAGAAGGCATGGTGTACCTGCAGCTCTGACAGGGCATACGAGAACAAAATATTTTGGAGGAATGAGGCATGTTGGTAAAAGACATAATGACAAAGGGTGCGCGCACCGTCACCGAAGACACTTCTGTTCAGGAAGTGGCTTCGCTGATGTGCCTGTACCGTTTCAGCGGCTTGCCCGTGGTCGAAGGCGACAAACTCATCGGCTTCATCGCAGAGAAGGATGTACTGGCGCAACTGTTTCCCAGCGTCGAGGATGCCATGGAGAGCATGGCCACCATCGATCTGAAGGACAAAGTGGGTGAATACAAATCCACGCTCAGCAAGAAGGTTTCAGACCTGATGACCCGCGGCGCCAAGACCGTATCGCCCGACATGCCGGTGCTCAAAGCCGCCATCATCATGGCCAACAACCGTTTTCGCCGCATTCCCGTGGAGGAAAACGGCAAGCTGGTGGGCATGTTGAGTCTGGGGGATATCCACAAGGCGATTTTTCATCAGAGTCTGACAGAAGGGTAAGAACTCTCTCCCCCGAGCCCTCTTCCGCGCACGGGAAAGGGGTGTCGAGCTCCCTCTCCCCGGGGGAGAGGGTTGGGGAGAGGGGTAACAAACCAACTACAACACAAGTGAGAACGAATGTTATTCGGACGCAGCAAGAAGAACCCGGTCAGGATCGCTGACAAAGGTGTCGTCGAGTGGAAATACGCCGCCTGCGGCTATTGTTCCACCGGCTGTTCCATCGAAGTGGGCCTGAATGCCGAAGGCAAGGCCGTGGCCTCCCGCGGCGTTGCCGATGCGGACGTGAACCGCGGCAAGCTGTGCCTCAAGGGTATCTTCGAACACGAGCTGTTCGATTCCGCCGGTCGTGGCCTGGAACCCAAGATCCGTGACCAGTGGCACCAGCCCTGGCAACCCACGGACTGGGATACGGCACTGGACAGAATCCACGATGAGATTCTGCGTATCCAGGAAAAATACGGCAGGGACAGCTTCGCGGTGATTTCCACCGGTCAGATGCTCACGGAGGAGTTCTACACCCTGGGCAAGCTTACCCGCGGACTCATCGGCACCAACAATTATGACGGCAACACCACCTTGTGCATGGCGTCTGCCGTGTCTGGCTACAAGCGTTCCTTCGGCTCCGACGGCCCACCGGGCTGTTACGAGGATTTCGAACACACGGACCTGCTCATCGCCTGGGGCTCCAATCTGCCGGAGCAGCACCCCATCATCTACTGGCGCATGAAGGAAGCCCAGGAAAAGAAAGGTTTCCCTCTCATCGTGGTCGATCCCCGCGTCACCATGCTGGCGCAGAACGCGGACATTCACCTGCCCATCACGCCGGGTACGGACGTGGTGCTGCAGAACGCCCTGATGCACGTCATCCTCAAGGAAGGCCTGCAGGACCAGGACTATATCGATGCCAATACCAACGGTTTCGAAGACCTGAAAGCGGAGGTGGAGAAATACGATCCCACCACCGTGGCAAAGATCTGCGGCATCGATGAGGATACCATCCGCCACGTGGCCCGGCGTTTCGCCAGTGCCGGCGCCGCCATGCAGATCTGGACCATGGGCATCAACCAGTCCACCCATGGTTCTGATGGCGTGGTGGGCATCAACAACCTGGCCCTGATCACCGGCAATATCGGCAAGCCTGGTGGCACCAGCCTGTCCATTACCGGTCAGTGCAATGCCATGGGCACCCGGGAATGGTCCTCCTGCTCCGGCCTGCCAAACTACCGTTATCTGGAGATTCCTGAGCATCGCAAGGAGATTGCAAAGTTCTGGAACATCGACGAGGAATTCCTTCCCAGGAAACGCGGCATGTTCCAGACCGATATCTATCACGCCATCGAATCCGGGCAGATCAAGGGCCTGTGGCTCATCGCCACCAACCCCATGTCCTCCCTGCCCAATACTTCGCGCATCCGCAAGGCCATGGAGAAACTGGAATTCTGCGCCGTGCAGGACTGTTACGAGGATACGGAGAGCGCCCAGTATGCCCATGTCTACCTGCCTGCGGGCACCTGGGCGGAAAAGGAGGGCGTGATGACCAACACCGAGCGGCGCATCAACGTGGTCAAACCCATTGCAGAACCTCCCGGACAGGCCAAGCCGGACCTGTGGATCTTCAACCGCATGGCCGAGCGTTTCAACAGGGAGGGCAAGGTGACTTTTCCGGAGAAGGCGCCGGATATCTTCCTGGAGATGGGGCAGCTGTCCGTTGGCCGTTTGTCAGACATATCTGGCATGGATCACGAACTCATCGAAAAGAGCCGGGGCATACAATGGCCCTATACAAAGGAGGAAAAGGACAGTGGTCAGCCTCCACCCAGGGGCGGCAGGCGGTTGTATACTGAAACGGCAAGCTTCCGTTATGAAGACGGCAGGGCCAAACTGATTCCCCTGCCGTTCATCGACAACAATGAAGTGCCCGATGAAAAATTTCCCGTGTGGCTCAACACCGGGCGGCTCATCGAGCACTGGCATGGCCGCACCAAGACCGGCAAGATCGGTAACAACAACAAGTACAGCCCCATACCGTTCATCGAGATCAATCCTGATCTGTGTGCCGAGATGGGCATTCAGCGCGGTGAGTATGTGCGTCTGGTATCCCGCCGTTCCGATGCCATCGTAATGGCGGAACCCACCCAGCGGGTACCCAAGAACATGGTGTTCCTGCCGTTTCACTTCCACGACTGCGCCAACCGATTGACCCTGGGATTGCTGGACCCCCACTCCCGTCAGCCGGCCTACAAGCAGTCGGCAGTGCGTATCGAAAAGATTGCGGATCAGAAAGAGGCCGCGCGCCTGAGCATGGAAATGCGCAAGTTCTGACAATGGTGATCCCGTGTAGGTTGGACTTCAGTCCGACAACAGCACGGGATGTCGGGCTCAAGCCCGACCTACAGCCCGGCCTACGGTCCGATAGATAACGAAATACAGGTTGCCCAGAGATGTTCAAAAGACGTGAATACGAACCCGAATATGCATTGCTCAACGACACCGAAAGCAAGCAGCAGAACCGCTACGGAAAGTCTATCCAGACCGTGCCCGAAGATGATCCGCGGGCAAAAGAGTTCATCATCAACGAGCAGCCGCAGGAGTCGCAAAATCCCAACCGCCTGAAGCAGCATGGCTTCTTTTTCAATGCGGACAACTGCATTGCCTGTCATGCCTGCGAAGCGGCCTGCAGCGAGAAGAACGACAACCCGGCCCACATCGCTTTCCGTTCCGTGGGATTCGTGGAAGGCGGTACTTACCCGGCCTACCAGCGTCTGAATATCTCCATGGCCTGCAATCACTGCGATGACCCGGTGTGCCTCAAGGGTTGTCCCACGCGCGCCTATACCAAGTTTGCCGAATATGGTGCCGTGCTGCAGGACCCGGATATCTGTTTCGGCTGTGGCTACTGTACCTGGGTCTGCCCCTACAACGCGCCCCAGCTCGATCCGGTCAAGGGCCAGGTGAGCAAGTGCAATATGTGCGTGGACCGCCTGGAAGTGGGGCTCAAGCCTGCCTGTGTCTCTGCCTGTCTGGGCAAGGCCCTGGATTTTGGCGTCATCGAAAACATTCCCGCAGGCCGTACCCAGGCCAAGACCGAGATCCCCGGCTTTCCGCGAACGGATATCACCCATCCCAATATCCGCTTCCAGCAGGCGCGCACTACCCAGCGTGACATGAGGCGGGTAGACGATACGCCCATCAAATATCATCGGGATGACGATGCGCAAACCTTCAGGCCGGTGCTCGATCCCAAACGGGGTTTCAGGCGTAAATGGAATCTGCGCAAGCTGCTGGGATCCCATGAGAACGCCCATATTGCTTTTACCCTCAGTGCACAGGCTGTGATGGGAGCTTTTGCCCTGCTGGTGCTGGGAAGCTGGTTTGGAGTACAGTCCGTTGCCGCTTATCAGAGCAGCGGTGCTTTCCTACCCGTGTTGCTGGTGATGCTGGCTCTCATGGGCTTCGGCATGTTCAAACTCAACATGCACCTGGGCAAGCCCCATCGCTTCTATCGTGGTTTCTACAACCTGCGCATGTCACCGGTAAGCCGGGAGATTGCCGGTGTATCCGCCTTTTTCGCGGGACTGGCCGGTTTTACGCTGTTCAGCCTGTTCGATGGCGGCTTTGCCCAGGTGATGCAAAACCTGTTTGCCGTGCTCGGCCTGCTGGGTCTGGGATTCGGTGGCTATTACATGTACAGGCTGTACCGTATCCCGGCGCGTCCCTATTGGGATCACTGGCAGACAGTCGCCGCTTTTACCGGTACGGGTCTGAGCCTGGGCGCCCTGCTGCTGGCGCTGATGGGGCTGGTTTACGGTGTACTGATGCCTGATCTTGGGCGTCTGCTGGCGGCTGTCGTGGGTGTGGGCCTGCTGCTCGAAGGTATCGGGCTGATGTTTCATGCGAAAGACATGAATCACACAGAGAGCGAAGCGGCTGCGTCTTTCTATGAACAGAGTACTACCTACGGATACGCCTACTGGCTGCGCAATGCCTTGCTCATTGCGGGTGTCTTGCTTGCCGGCGTGATGTATGTGTCTTCCCTGACAGGCCAGCTGTCCTTCGGACTGCTTGCCGTGCTGAGTCTGGGGGTAGCCATACTGGGCCGCGCCATGTTCTATGTCATGGTCATTCCCACTACCATGCCGGGCGCCTTCTTCTGGAAGAACAAGGGTTTCGTGGAACATGCCCGCGAAACAGGCCTGGCGGATATGCCCCAACTGGGTGTCGCCTACGAGCGCCACCACGCGTTCAAACTGGGGGAACTGCTGCAGACAGTGCGTGAAACCAGTTTCAGGGAAAAGCTCGATCAGGTGAAAAGAGTGTTCACCGGCTGATTGCTGAGGAAGTATTCCATGCGGTGCCGTCAGTCAGCGCAGCAACCTGGCGGTTGTTGCGCTTTTTGTTTGCAGTGAAACAGATTGAAACGAATTGGATCAGTGGTGTGGGTTAAGATGACCGATTGACAATGTCCCCAGAATCCGGGCTGGCCGTCCCATGAAAAAGATCCTGCAAAAGAAATTCGTTCTGCCGCTCATCGTGCTGCTGGCTGTGGCGCTGGTGCTGTTCAGGGTGAAGAGTAAGCCGCCTGTTGCCCATGAGGACCTCGGCTATCCGGTAAAGGTTGTGGATGTGATGACGGTACGGCCCATACCTTATCGCTCTCATGCCACAGGCTATGGCAATGTGGAACCCCGCATAACCGTTCGGGCGAAGTCCGAAGTCAGCGGCAAGATCGTCTATATCCATCCCCAATTGCGAAAGGGCGCCAGCTTGCCAAAGGATACGGTGGTATTGCGTATCGAACCCACCACTTTCGAATTTTCCCTGGAACAAAGCAAGGCAGGGCTGTCAGGCAGTGAATCCAGTCTGCGTCAGCTGGAAACCGAGGAGGAAAGTACCCGGTCGCTGCTGGCCATCGTACGCAAGAACCTGTCGGTGCAGCAGAAGGAATACAAACGCATCCAGGAGATCTGGAAGAAGAAGCTTGTGGCGCGTTCAAGTGTAGATGCAGAAGAACAGAAAGTGCTGCAACTCAAGCAGCAGGTGGCGGATCTGGAAGGCAAACTCAAGACCTATGAGAGCCGCAAGGCCGCCCTGGATGCACAGATACGCCAGTCCAAAACCCAGGTGGCTCAGACCCGGGATACGCTGGGGCGCACGGAGATCCGTCTGCCCATGGATGCACGCATTGGCGAGGTGTTGGTGGAGAAGGGGGAGTTCGTGGCCGCCGGCAGTGTGCTGTTTGAGGCCCTGGGAACAGATGCGGTGGAGATTACTGCGGAACTGCCCACCCGGCTGTTCCGGCCGCTGTTTGCCAATCAGCAACATATGCAGGTTGATCTGAATGAACAGGGAAAGTTCTGGAACCTCGTGAGCAACATGAAGCTCGAGGCCCGTGTGCGGCTGGTGGGTTTCCCGGAAGCAGCGCATTGGCAGGGGAAGCTGCTTCGAATTTCTGAATCCATCGATCCGCGCCGGGATACTGTCGGGTTGGTGGTGCAGGTGGACAAGCCTTATGCCGATGTGATTCCCGGCGAAAGGCCGCCCCTGCTCAAGGGCATGTTCACCGCGGTCAGTTTCTTTGCGCCCGCACAGCCGATGCTGGTTGTGCCCCGCAAGGCGGTCCATCAGGGAAGGGTCTATGTTGCCCGGCCAGACAAGCGGCTCGAGATCCGGCAGATCGAAACTCTGTATCGTCAGGGGGAATTCGTGGTGGTGAAAGGCGGGCTGGAAACAGGAGAGAACATCATCGTCAGCGCTGTTATTCCGGTTATCGAGGGGCTGCCCCTGAAGCCAAGGCTGGCCAGCGAGTACGTGCGGAAATTTGCTGCAGCAGCCATGGGCGATGAGGCGGCGATGCGCAGGATCGAAAAATGATCCGTTATTTCACGACGCATCCTACGGCTGCCAATATCCTCATGCTGGCGATCATTGCCATCGGCCTATTTTCCATGGGTCATCTGAACAAGGAATCCTTTCCCGTTCTCAAGCAGAGCAAAGTACAGGTTTCCGTGGTGTATCCCGGCGCCAGTCCCCGTGATGTGGAAGAAGGCATCTGCTATCCGATGGAAGACGCCACCGACGGCATCAGTTTTCTCAAGGAACAGGTCTGTGATGCCCGGGACAACATGGGCATCTTCACGCTGGAAATGCAGGAACAGGGTGATATCCAGCAGTTTACTGATGACATCAAGGTGGCTATCGATGGCATCCAGAATTTCCCGGATGCGGTGGAGGACCCGGTCATTACCCAGCTGGGCCGCACCAGCCGGGTGGTCAAAGTTGCCATTACCGCAGATAAGCTGACCACGGCGGAACTGAAGAATCTGGCGGAATACTACCGCAACCGTATGCTTGAGGACCCCCGCATTCCCATTGTGAGGGTAAGCGGTTTTTCCACCCATCAGCTGCAGGTGCTTGTGCCGGCCGCAAGCCTGCGCAAATACAATCTCAGCGTGCAGGATATCGCCAGTCTGACGGGTGCCCAGGCCATCGAGTTGCCCACCGGTACGCTGGAGACCTTGGACGAGGACTACCAGATCCGTTTCGACAACGCGCGCAAGAGTGCCGAGGCCCTTGGTGATCTGGTTATTCTCAACACGGCGGAAGGCGGAGAAATACGTCTGGGAGATATTGCGCGCGTGGAAGACCGTTTTGAATTCCGCGAACAATACATCGAACTGGATGGCAGACCTGCCGCGGTGCTGGAGATCAGCAAAAACACCATCAATGATACGCTCCGGGTGTTCGATGCGGTGAAAGCATTCGTGGAAAAGGAGAATGCCATTCTTCCCCAGGGCACCCGTCTGACCATTACCCAGGATGTGGCAACCGGGGTACGCGACCGGCTCAGGCTGCTGCTAAAGAACGGTTGGCAGGGCCTGCTGCTGGCGGGCCTGGCCTTGTTTCTGTTCTTCAACTGGCGTTACACCTTCTGGGTTGCACTGGGCCTGCCGACGCTGCCAGCCACGGAGAGCGAAGCGAAGGCTGGTAGTCCCCAGTAGCCGCGAGGCCGCACTGCTTACCCGTCGTGCGCAAAGCGCCAGAGGGGAAGCAACGTAGGCATCCAAACGCGGCGTCCAGTCATTGGAAGACAAGTACGGAGCAGCAACGAGCTTGCGAAGTTGTTGCGTAGTGCTTGGTGACCAGGACGGCCGGGGCACAAATAGGTTGTCAAAGGCCGAGTCGATTTTGGGGACTGGGATGTCCCAAAATCTATCACGAGGTCGAAGACACACTTGTTTCCTTCCTGGGCGGTCTGGCCCTGATGGTGCTGTTTGGCGTCAGCATCAACATGATTTCCATGATCGCGCTGCTCATGGCTATCGGCATTCTCATGGATGATGCCATCGTTATTTCGGAAAGCATCGAACACGAGTACGCCAAGGGCAAGACGCCTGGCCAGGCGTCCATCGACGGCACGAAAAAGGTATTCCGCGGCGTGTTTTCCTCCTATCTTACCTCCGCCTTCCTGTTTGGCAGCCTGCTGATGATGAAAGGCGATATCGGCCAGATTCTTGGCGTGCTGCTGGTTGTGCTGCTGTCGGTGCTTACAGTGTCTCTGATCGAAGCCATGCTGGTACTGCCCCACCATCTGAAGCATTCCCTGGAACATGCTCACGAAAAGGGGCGGCCTGCCTGGCGGCAAAGGATTGATGACGGGTTTCTGCGTATGAGAGATGCTGCAGGCCGTGCAGCCGATACGGCTATCCGCTACCGCTATCTTACCCTGGGGCTGGCGTTGGCGATGCTGGTTTTTTCCGTGGGGCTGATTGCCACAGGTATGGTGAAATTCAAGGCTTTTCCCGATCTTGAGGGAAATACCGTGGATGCAAGGGTGCTGTTGCCTCAGGGCACACCACTGGAAGAAACGGAGGCGGTTGTGCAACATCTTCTCGAGGCGCTGGACAAAACTAACCGGGAGTTGAGCCGGAATGAGCTGGAGCCACTGGTGCGCAACGTGCAGGTCACTTTCGGTGCTCATGCAGACGTGCCGGAGAATGGCGCCCATCTGGCCACCATCACGCTGGATGTACTCAATACCGAGATCCGCCACACTGCTATGGCCGAACTGACCGGTCGCTGGCGGCAGAACAGCGGGGATTTGCCGGATGTCATCAGTATCCAGTTCCGGGAACCCAAAGTCGGTCCCGCGGGTCGTGCCATTCATGTGCGTCTCAGTGGCGACAGTCTCGATGATCTGTCCCGGGCGTCGTGGGAAGTGCAGAACTGGCTGCGCGGCTACCAGGGTGTTTCCAACCTGCTGGACGATCTGCGTCCCGGCAAGCCACAGTTTTCGGTGCGCCTGTTGCCGGGGGCGCAGAGTACCGGACTGGATGCGCGGACTATTGCCTTCCAGCTGCGTGCGGCCTATCAGGGACTGAAGGTCACGGATATCTACAAGGGGCGCGAAGCTTATGAGGTGATTGCCAAACTGGACCGTAACAACGGTCGGCAGATGGACGATTTCGAAAACTTTTTCCTGTTTACCGGCAAGGCGGAAGCCATTCCTCTGAGTCGTGTCGCCCAGGTACAAGAAAAACGTGACTACTCCCGTATCGCTCACGTGAACCATCGGCGCACGGTGAATATCTATGGCGATGTGGACGGTGTGCTCGCCAACACATCGGAGATCATCGCGGGGCTGCAGCGGGATTTCATGCCGGGGCTAAGGGAGCGTTATCCTGATATTCGTTTCCATTTCAAGGGGGAGGTGGAGAATGGTACAGAAACCAAGCTCTCCATCCTGAGCGGTTTTGGCCTGGGCGCCCTGGGTGTGTTCCTACTGCTGAGTCTGCAGTTCCGAAACTACCGTGAGCCTTTTATCGTGCTGCTGAATATTCCTCTGGCGCTCATTGGCGCCATCTGGGGCCATTTCATCATGGGGCTGGATTTCACCCTGCCCAGCATGATCGGCTTCGTTTCCCTGGCCGGGGTGGTGGTGAATGATTCCATTCTGCTGGTTGAATTCGTCAAGTACCGGGTGCGTGAAGGCATGGTGTTTCATGATGCTGCCCGCCAGGCAGTGCGGGACCGTTTCCGCGCCATCTTCCTCACTTCCGTGACCACGGTTGCGGGTATCAAGCGTGTCTTCGGCCTCGTGATAGATTTTGGGACATCCCAGTCCCCAAAATCGACTCAGCCTTTGACAACCTATTTGTGCCCCAGCCGTCCTGGTCACCAAGCACTACGCAACAACTTCGCAAGCTCGTTGCTGCTCCGTACTTGACTCCCATATGACTGGACGCCGCGTTCGGAGGCCTACTTTGTTTTCCCTCTGGCGCAAGGCACGCCGGGAAAACAGTGCGGCCTCGCGGCTACTGGGGTCTACCAGCCTTCGCTTCGCTCTCCATGGCTGGCAGCGGACGCCCCTGCTGTTCGAAACAAGCTCCCAGGCGCTGATACTGGTGCCGCTGGTGACCAGCATCGTGTTCGGTATGCTCACGTCCACTTTGCTCATCATGCTGGTGCTGCCGGCAACCTACAGCATCATGGAAGACATGGGGCTGGTGGAAAGGGGGGAGCCGCTGACGGCTGCGGATCAGCCTGTTCCGGCGGAGGCGGGGTTATAGTCCGGAATGCGGGAAGTCTTCCAGTGGGGCAGGTTTCCCAAGATAGAAGCCTTGGGCGTAGTCGACCCGGGTTTCCCTCAGCAATTCGAGAATCTTTCTGTTACCGACAAATTCGGCTATGGTTTTCTTGCCCATGATCTGGCCGATCTCGTTCGCTGCCAGCCATGGAGAGCGAAGCGAAGGCTGGTAGACCCCAGTAGCCGCGAGGCCGCACTGTTTTCCCGGCGTGCCTTGCGCCAGAGGGAAAACAAAGTAGGCCTCCGAACG
>NZ_JBHNMF010000072.1:0-10657 GCF_048562965.1 Thiolapillus sp.
AGCGTCTGCAGGTGGCTTCGGCACACGCTGTGCATACCTCGCTGAGAAACTGTGGCGACTATGTCGACAGCCTGCCGGCGCTGGTGGAGGAAATCCCCCTGATCGGTTGTATTCCCTGGCAAACGAAACTGATCGCGCCAAGGGTGGCTGACGTGGTCGCATCGCTGACGCTGGATGTGCTCGAGGCAGGGCACATGCAGCATCGCCGGGTGCGGCATATCCTCATGGTGGCGAGAACCGTGCCGAACATGCTGTATGGTTTGGAGCCGGGTGCTCTGGTTATCGTGCCGGGTGACCGGGAAGACATTCTGCGGGCCTGCGCGCTGGCGGAACGCAACGGCAGCGACCTGGCCGGTGTACTGCTGACCGGTGGGCTGCAGCCGGATGAAGGCGTGCATAGGCTCTGCGCCACGGCTTTCGACTTCGGCCTGGCGTTGCTCTCCACCCCCTGGAACACCTATACCACGGCCAACAGGGTGGCGCGCATGGATGTGGGACTGCCGCGGAACGACAAGGCGCGCATCGAGCACACCATGGAATTCGTTGCTTCCCATGTGGATGCGGACAGGCTGTTGGACAACATTCATGTTTCTCCCGAGATGCACCTGTCTCCCGCCGCTTTCCGCTATCGCCTGGTGCAGCAGGCCAGGGTGGCCGGAAAGACGATCGTGCTGCCCGAGGGCGACGAGCCCAGAACCCTGGAAGCGGCCTGTACCTGCCATGAAAAGGGCATCGCGAAATGCGTGTTGCTGGCGAAGGAATCCCGTGTGCGGCACCTAGCGGAGGCGAGAAAACTCACACTCCCCGCAGACCTGGAGATCATTGATCCGGATAGTATTCGCGACCGCTATATCAGCCCCATGGTGGCCTTGCGCAGGCACAAGGGTCTGACGTCCCAGATGGCGGAAGCGCAGCTCGAAGACAACGTGGTGCTGGGCACCATGATGCTCGCCGCTGATGAGGTCGACGGGCTGGTTTCCGGTGCGGTGCATACCACGGCCAATACCGTGCGGCCCGCGCTGCAGCTGATCAAGACCGCGCCGGGAGCCCGCCTGGTGTCTTCGGTGTTCTTCATGTGCCTGCCCGACCAAGTGGTGGTGTACGGGGATTGCGCCATCAACCCCGATCCGGATGCCGAGGCCCTGGCCGATATTGCCATTCAGAGCGCGGATTCCGCCAGTCTGTTTGGCATCGAGCCCCGGGTGGCCATGCTCAGTTACAGCACAGGAGATTCCGGCAAGGGCGCGGATGTGGAAAAGGTCCGTGAAGCCACGCGGCTGGTGAGGGAGCAACGGCCCGATATCCTAGTGGATGGTCCCCTGCAGTATGATGCGGCGGCCAACCGGGATGTGGCGAAAACCAAGGCGCCGCACAGCAAGGTGGCCGGGCGGGCCACCGTGTTCGTGTTTCCCGATCTCAACACCGGCAACACCACCTACAAGGCGGTACAGCGCAGCGCCGGTGTGATCAGTATCGGACCCATGCTGCAAGGGCTGAAGAAGCCGGTGAACGACCTGTCACGGGGAGCGCTGGTGGATGATATCGTCTATACCATTGCCATTACTGCGCTGCAGGCCACGCAGAAAGCATCGGGCTGACCGTCCCCGAGCAACCGGGACAGAAAAGGGGTAGAATACGCCTCCTTTATCGCAGCCGTTTTTGTTTGTCGGAGAGAAATCCATGTTTAAGAAAACCATGCAGATCGCCGGTTACGACGATGACCTCTGGGCCGCTATCCAGGCGGAAGAAACCCGCCAGGAAGAGCATATCGAGCTGATCGCTTCCGAAAATTACACCAGCCCGAGAGTCATGCAGGCCCAAGGTTCGGTGCTGACCAACAAGTATGCCGAAGGCTATCCCCACAAGCGCTATTACGGTGGCTGCGAGAACGTGGATGTGGTGGAACAGCTGGCCATTGACCGCGCCAAGGCCCTGTTCGGGGCAGACTATGCCAACGTGCAGCCCCATTCCGGCTCCCAGGCCAACGCCGCCGTGTATATGGCCCTGTGCCAGCCCAGTGACACCATACTCGGCATGGCCCTGGCCGACGGTGGGCATCTGACCCATGGCGCCAAGCCCAATTTCTCCGGCAAGATCTATCATGCGGTGCAATATGGTTTGAATGCCGAAACCGGCGAGATCGATTATGATCAGGTGGAAGCCCTGGCCAAAGAACACAAGCCCAAGATGATCGTGGCGGGTTTCTCCGCCTATTCCCGTATCGTGGACTGGCAGCGTTTCCGTGACATTGCCGACAGCGTGGGAGCCTACCTGTTCGTGGACATGGCCCACGTGGCGGGACTGATCGCAGTGGGTGAATACCCCAGCCCCATCCAGATCGCCGATGTCACCACCACCACCACGCATAAAACCCTGCGGGGTCCCCGCGGCGGCCTGATTCTGGCCAAGGCCAACGAGGAAATCGAAAAGAAGCTCAACTCCGTGGTATTCCCCGGCACCCAGGGTGGCCCGCTCATGCATGTCATCGCGGGCAAGGCCGTGGCCTTCAAGGAAGCTATGGAGCCGGAGTTCAAGACCTACCAGCAGCAGGTGAAGAAGAACGCCCAGGCCATGGCTAGGGTGTTCATGGATCGTGGTTATGATGTGGTCTCAAAGGGTACCGACGATCACCTGTTCCTGGTGAGCTTCATCAAGGCGGGTCTCATCGGCAAGGATGTGGACGCCTGGCTGGGCGCGGCCAACATCACCGTGAACATGAATGCCGTACCCAACGATCCCCAGTCGCCGTTCGTCACCTCCGGCATCCGGGTGGGCACACCGGCGATTACCACCCGGGGTTTCGGCGAACAGGAATCCACCGAGCTGGCGGGCTGGATGTGCGATGTCATCGATGCCAGGGGTGATGAAACCGTGATTGCCCAGGTGAAGGAACTGGCCCTGGAAATCTGCAGGCGCCTGCCGGTCTACGGCGACTGATCAATGCGCTGCCCGTTCTGCAACGCCCGGGACACCAAGGTTATCGACTCCCGCGCGGCGGGAGAAGGTGACCAGGTGCGGCGGCGGCGCGAATGCATCGAGTGCCGGGAGCGTTTCACCACCTATGAAAAGGTGGAGCTGAATCTGCCGCGGGTGGTCAAGTCCGATGGCAGCCGCGCCAGTTTCGATGAAATGAAGTTGCGCCTGGGCATGTTGCGGGCTCTGGAGAAGCGCCCGGTGAGCACAGACGATCTCGAGGCGGCCATCAGCCGTATCACCCGAAAGCTCATGGCACCCGGCGACCCGGAAGTGCCCACCGAACGCATCGGCGAGCTGGTGATGGAAGAGCTCAAAGGACTGGATCAGGTCGCCTACGTTCGTTTTGCCTCGGTGTACCGCCAGTTCCAGGATGTGCAGGCCTTCCGTGAGGAAATCGAACGCCTGGAACAGCAACCTGATCCCGAGGCCTTGCGCAAACAGCTGGACCTGCTGGGCAAGGAATGACGGGTATTTTGATGTGATGCGGTTCCTGCCGTCACCGATTCCCCAAAGGGACAATGGGTAGGATGTGGTGAGCGAGCAAACCGCATCATTGCAGCTACCCCGGATCTTTGAAAAACTGCGCTATGTAGGTCGGACTTCAGTCCGACATAAGGCGGCAGGTTGTTGGGCTGAAGCCCAACCTACACCAAACCAATACCGATCATGACATTCACCAAAGAAGACTACGAGCACATGGCCCGCGCCATCCAGCTTGCCTGGAAGGGGCTCTACACCACGGATCCCAACCCGCGCGTGGGTTGTGTGCTGGTGCGGGATGGTGAAATCGTCGGCGAGGGCTGGCACCGCAAAGCCGGTGAGCCTCATGCCGAGCGCATCGCTATCGCCGAAGCCGGAGAAAACGCACACGGAGCAACAGCTTACGTTACCCTGGAGCCCTGCTGCCACCACGGTAAGACGCCGCCCTGTACAGAAGGTCTTGTCGAGGCAGGCGTCACGCGGGTTGTCGCTTCCATGGAAGATCCGAACCCCCTGGTGGCGGGCAAAGGTATGGCTCTGCTGAGGAAACAGGGGGTGTCCGTGGCTTCCGGCCTGCTGCAAGCCGAGGCGGAAAAGCTCAATCCCGGTTTCATCAAGCGCATGAAGACAGGTATGCCCTGGGTGCGCTGCAAGCTGGCCATGAGCCTGGACGGGCGCACTGCCATGGCCAGCGGCGAGAGCGTATGGATCACCGGGGAAGATGCCCGCCGCGATGTGCAGCGCCTGCGCGCTCGCAGTTCAGCGGTCGTCACCGGCATCGGTACCGTGCTGGCGGATGATCCATCCATGAACGTGCGCCTGACGCCCGAAGAGCTTCCCGGTGTGGAGAGCAGCGCGTATTTTCGACAGCCTCTGCGGGTGGTGCTGGATTCCAGTCTGCGGGTGCCCGAGAACGCCAGACTGTTTCCCGTGGAAGGGTCGGTGCAGGTCATACACAGCCGGGGTGATGATGCCAAGGCGCGCCGATTGCGCGAAGCCGGTGCCGATGTGCTGAAACTGGAAGGGGGGCTGGATTTGCCACGGGTCATGGGCGAACTGGCGGAACAGGAAATCAATGAGGTGCTCATCGAGGCCGGTCCCACCTTGGCGGGAGCCGCCCTCAAAGCAGGTGTCATCGACGAGCTCATCATCTACATGGCGCCCCACCTCATGGGGCACCAGGCGAGAGGGCTGTTCCATTTGCCGGGGCTGGAGAAAATGGCAGACCGCATCGATCTGAGGATCCAGGATATCCGTCCGGTGGGGCGGGATTTTCGTATTTCGGCCACGGTTGCCGGGGAGTAAGCGCAAATGTTCACAGGCATCATCCAGGCCATTGGCAAAGTCACCGGCATAAAGGACCAGGGCGGCGACATCCGCCTGGGCATAGACACGGGCAAGCTGGATCTGTCCGACGTGGCTCTGGGCGACAGCATCGCCGTGAACGGCGTCTGCCTCACGGCGGTGGCACTGCCGGGTAACGGGTTCGTGGCGGACGTGTCCGGGGAAACCCTGTCACTGACCTCTCTGGGCAATCTCAAGAGCGGCAGCCAGGTGAACCTTGAAAAAGCCCTGACCCTGGCCACCCGCCTGGGCGGTCACCTGGTGAGTGGTCACGTGGACGGGCTGGGTACGGTGATCTCCCGACAGGAGGATGCGCGTTCGGTGCGTTTTGTCATCAAGGCCCCGGCGGAACTGGCGAAGTATATCGTACACAAGGGCTCCATTACCGTGGACGGCACCAGCCTGACGGTAAACGGCGTGGACGGCGCCCGCTTCGAACTCAACATCGTGCCCCACACCTTTCAGGAAACCATCATGGCCACCTACCGGGCCGGCAGTCAGGTGAACCTGGAAGTCGATCTCATCGCCCGCTATCTCGAGCGTTTGCTGCTGGGTGACAAGGCCTCCGAGCCTGGGGCCAAGGGCTTGACCATGGAAGCCCTGGCCAGGGCTGGTTTCGTGTAGGTCGGGCTTCAGCCCGACAATAGTGGCAAAGGGGTCGGAGTCAAATCACCGCGAGCCGTTGCATTTACATAATATCTTCCTGATTTGACTCCGACCCCTTCGCGTCACCGATATCCGACAGGGCCCGGACCAGGGATGCCAGCAGGCGGCACCCGGCTTCGGTGGTACTCTCTCCCCAGGCGATAATGCCGTCTTCATGTCCGCCCATGCAGAATACCCCGGCGGGGTTGTTCCGCAGCAGGATGATGACGGCCTCGGCCATTTCCGGCGTGCCGTATTCGATGGATGGGTCGGTTTCGGGCAGATCCAGTGCCCTGGCCTGTCGCCAGATGATGGGGGAATGGACATGGAACACAGCCCCTGTCCGGGGTAGCGCCTGATACACGGCACCGTGGGTCATGGCTTCCTTCCGAAGAGGGCGGGCAGGGGCCTTCTGATACCAGCCGGTTGCTGGGCGTATCGAAACCTGTGACCAGGGCAAAATCCTCCTGCTGCAGTGCTGTCTTGCCGCTGGTCTGGGTGCAGCTGATGACAAACCCGCCCTGTGTCCTCGTGCTGATGTTGCCGTAGGCATAACCCAGATAGCGCCCGGGATCCTGTCCCAGCAATTCCAGTTGGCGCAGGATGATGAACCAGGCGCGCAGTCCGGCCGTGTCTTCCACAGGCAGGGCAGGGGTTTTCGTATGGGTCAGATCGAACCTGATGACTCCTTCCGCGCTGTGGTTCATGTTAGAATCTCCTGCTTCCTTTTATTCAACAAACAATATTGCCAATGGCACTCAATACTACAGAAGAAATCATCGAAGATCTGCGCCAGGGCAAGATGGTCATCATCATGGACGATGAGGATCGTGAAAACGAAGGCGATCTGGTGATTGCTGCGGACAAGGTAACACCGGATTCCATCAATTTCATGGCCAAGTACGGTCGCGGGCTGATCTGCCTTACCCTCACCAAGGAACGCTGTCAGCAACTGCGTCTGCCGCTGATGGTGAATGCCGCCGATCAGCTGGAATCGACCAACTTCACCATATCCATCGAAGCGGCGGAAGGCGTGACCACGGGCATTTCCGCCGCCGATCGCGCCATTACGGTGCAGGCTGCGGCCAAGCCCGATGCCCGTCCCGAAGACCTGGTGCAGCCTGGCCACATCTTTCCCCTCATGGCCCAGCCGGGTGGGGTGCTGGTGCGTGCAGGGCATACGGAGGCCGGCTGTGACCTGGCGCGTCTGGCGGGGCTGAGCCCCACGTCAGTGATCGTGGAGATTCTCAATGAAGACGGCACTATGGCGCGACGTTCGGATCTGGAGGTCTTTGCCAAAGAGCATGATCTGAAAATCGGCACCATTGCGGATCTTATCGAATATCGCGTGCGCAACGAAAAGACCGTGGAGCGCATCAACGAATGCCTGCTGCCCACGGAAGCGGGGGATTTCCGTGTCATCGCCTATCAGGACGTGGTGGACAACGAGGTACATTTGGCACTCGTGAAAGGTGTGATCAGGGAAGACGAGCCCATACTGGTGCGTGTGCATGTGCAGAACAGTCTGTGTGACCTGCTCGGGGCTACCTATACCGAGTGTGGCTGGCCCCTGAAGAACGCCATGAAGCAGATCGAGCATGAGGGCAGTGGCATCGTGGTGATATTGCGCAATCACGATACCGCGCGGGATATCGTTCAGCGTATTCAGGCCTGCCAGCTCAAGGGCAGTGCCGATGGTGTGGTGCCTATAGATCATGGCAAGATCAAGGACAAGGAACTGCGCACCTTCGGCGTGGGCGCGCAAATCCTCATTGACTTGGGCGTGAAGAAAATGCGTGTCATGAGTGCACCCAAGCATTTGCACGCCCTGGCCGGATTCCATCTGGAAGTGACCGAATTTGTAGATTTTGAGCTCCCTGAAAACGGGGAGTAAGCGAGGCGAGTATGAGTATCAAGACCATCGAAGGAAACCTGATTGCAAAAGGCGGACGTTTTTGCGTCGTGGTGGCGCGCTGGAACAGCTTTGTGGTGGACAGCCTTGAAGCGGGCGCCATCGACACACTCAAGCGTCATGGCGCCAGTGAAGAGGACATCAGCGTGGTACGTGTACCCGGTGCGTTTGAAATGCCGGTGGTGCTGGACAAGGTGGCTGCCAGTGGGGACTATGATGCCATTATTGCCCTGGGAGCCGTGATTCGCGGTGGCACACCTCATTTTGAATACGTGGCGGGTGAGGCCGTGAAAGGCATGGCCCAGGTTTCCCTCAATCATGGCGTTCCCATCGCTTTTGGTGTGCTCACGGTGGACACTATCGAACAGGCTATCGAGCGTGCCGGCACCAAAGCCGGAAACAAGGGCGGTGAAGCCGCCGCGTCTGCCATCGAAATGGTCTCCCTGTTGCGCCAGCTGTGAGCAAGAAACGCAGCAGGGCCCGCAGTCTGGCCACCCAGGCCATCTACCAGTGGCAGGTGGCCGGCGCCAATGTCGGTGAAATCGTCGAGAGCTTTCTCACCGAGCACCAGAACAGCGGTTTTCAGGTGGATTATTTCCGGGATCTGGTCAGCGGCGTGCCTGCTCAGGTGGATATGCTGGACAAGCATCTGCAACCGTTGCTCGACAGGCCGGTGGAAGAGGTCGATCTGGTGGAACGCGCCATCCTGCGCCTGGGAGCCTATGAGCTGGCGAAACATCCCGAGGTGCCCTATCGCGTGGTGATCAATGAGTGGGTGGAACTGGCGAAGACCTTTGGGGCGGACAAGGGGCATCGCTATATCAACGGGGTGCTGGACAAGCTGGCCCACGACTTGCGCGCCGTGGAAATCGCCGCAAGGAAGCGTGGCTGAATTCGCACTCATCCAGCGTTATTTTTCCGGACTGTCCCGACCGGGGCAGGACGTCCTGCTCGGCATCGGTGACGATTGCGCCCTGCTGCAACCGCCTGCCGGGCAGCAGCTGGCCACCACCATGGACACACTGATTGCCGGGTGCCATTTCTTGCTAGATGCCGATCCCGTGTCGGTGGGACATAAATCCCTGGCGGTGAATCTCAGCGACCTGGCCGCCATGGGTGCAACACCGGCCTGGGCGCTGCTGTCCCTTTCCATGCCCCGGATCGATGATGACTGGCTGCAGGGCTTTGTACGGGGTTTCCGGCGTCTGGCCGGCCAATTCGGTGTGCAGCTGGTGGGTGGTGATACCTGCCAGGGACCCCTGAGCATCACCCTGCAGCTCACGGGATTCCTGGAGGCGGAAAAAGCCATGTTACGTGCCAACGCCAAACCCGGTGATCTTGTCTGTGTCACCGGCACCCTCGGCGATGCGGCGCTGGCGCTGCGCTTACTGCAGGCTGGTGAAGACCCTGGAGGGCTGCGTGCGCGTCTCGAAACCCCGCTGCCCCGTGTCGACGAAGGCCGGATGCTGGCGGACCTGGGTGTACGCACCTGTATCGATATATCGGATGGCCTGGTGGCCGACCTGGGGCATATCTGCGAACGCAGCAGTTGCGCCGCCCGTATCGAGGTGGCCAGGCTGCCGCTGTCATCAGCATTCAGGGGCCATGCCGGCGATCCTGAAACGGCGCTTGCCGGCGGGGATGACTACGAACTTTGCTTTACCCTGCCGCCGTCCCTGCAACCGGAACTGGAAGCGCTGCCTTTCGATATCACCTGCATTGGTGAGATACAGGCGGGGCAGGGTGTGGAACTGGTGGATGAGACGGGCAACAGCCTGGCTTTGCCGCGTGGCTGGGAGCATTTTTCGTCATGAGCAACCTGCCAGCACCGAATCTGAAAAACCCCGTGCATTTGCTGGCTTTTGGCTTTGGCTCCGGCTGTGCTCCCTTTGCACCCGGCACCTGGGGTACCCTGCTGGCAGTATTGCTGTATCTGCCACTGTCGCTGCTGTCTCTCAAGGCGTATTTTTGGGTGCTGGTTCTGGTGATCCTGTCGGGCATCTGGCTGTGCGGCCGCACTTCCAGGGATCTGGGCGTACATGACCACGGTGGCATCGTCTGGGATGAATTCGCCGGCTATTTTGTCACTATGACTGCCGCGCCTGCCGGGTGGTGGTGGCTTGTCATCGGTTTTCTGTTTTTCCGGCTGTTCGATATCTGGAAACCCTGGCCCATAGGCTGGCTGGACAAACGTGTGCAAGGCGGCCTGGGAATCATGGTGGATGATCTCGTCGCCGGAGGCTATGCCTGGCTGGCCATGCATCTGGTTTACAGGCTGCTGCCATGAAAGCATGGCTGCTGATCATATTGCTGCTTCCGGCACCTCTGTTGGCTGTAGAGAAACTGCAGGTGCTGGCCCTGTTTTCCGACAAGGCCATGATCGCTGTCGATGGCAGGAACCGTCTGCTGCGGGCGGGGGAGAGCAGTCCCGAAGGCTTGCACCTTATTCACGCGGATTCTCATGAGGCAGTGGTTGAAATCGACGGTATCCGCCAGACACTGCAGCTGGGAAGGGGCGTGGCGGCCAGTTACAGGAAACGGGAACCGCTGCAGCAGCGCATCGTCATGGGCAATGACGGCTCGTATTCCATTCAGGGAGCGATCAACGGGCATTCGGTTGTCATGGTGGTGGATACGGGCGCCAACACCGTTGCCCTGAGCGCCGAGCATGCTGCGGGCATGGGTATCGATTACCTTCGCAAAGGCAGGCCGGTGATGGTGCAGACCGCTTCCAGAGTAGTGAAAGGCTATGATGTCAGGCTTTCCTCAGTGAGGGCAGGGAGTATCAGGCTGCAAAATATACCGGCGGTGGTCATCGAGGGATCACTGCCTGAAAAAGTCCTTCTGGGAATGAGCTTTCTCTCCCGTTTACATATTCAGAACAAAGGGAACTTGATGGTTCTTACCAAGTCACATTAATTTTCATGAATCCGCTGGCCACACCGATGATGGAAAAACCCGTATCCGTAGGTCGGACTTCAGTCCGACATTTCTCCGTTGTGGCTGTAGTCGGGCTGAAGCCCGACGGAAAATCAATAGCTCAAGTATATTTCAATACTAGAGTTTAGAGTTTCAGATCAATACTAGAGTTTAGAGTTTCAGAGGAGAAAAACCACTAAAAATCTCAAAAAATAGTTGACATAGCAAGGCGCGGCCTCTCAGAAGAGAAATCAACACAAACTTCCGCTGCCAGCCATGGAGAGCGAAGCGAAGGCTGGTAGACCCCAGTAGCCGCGAGGCCGCACTGTTTTCCCGGCGTGCCTTGCGCCAGAGGGAAAACAAAGTAGGCCTCCGAACGCG
>NZ_JBHNMF010000073.1:0-10496 GCF_048562965.1 Thiolapillus sp.
GATAGCTCCTTTTTGGAATATAATCACATGGTACCCGACAAGGCAGGAGTCTGCAGAATGGTCTTTGGCAACAGTGAACAGCGCGGGGTGCAGTGTCGGGGCAATCGCTCCTGGTTGCCGGTATTGGCTTTGCTGTGCTGCATGTCCAGCGCACAGGCAAAGGAGTTGCTGCTGCCGCTTGCAGAGTTGCGCACGCTCGCCGCTGAAGGAAATCCTCAGGCCCAGTTTCACTGGGCGTCGCTTATGAAAACGGCGAGGGTGTCAGCCGGTCACCCAGGGAGGCGAGAAGCTGGTACTGCAGGGCGGCCATACAGGGTCTGGAAGATGCGTGGTACAACCTTGGGTGGATGTATGTGAATGGCTGCGGCGTTGCGCCCGACGATGATGTCGCACGTTACTGGCTTAAGAAATCGGCGGCGGCCGGGAATGCCCAGGCGGCACAGGTACTGAAAATGATCGGTGGCAAAAGCGGCGCCAGGAACGGCTGCAACTACGTGGCGACCCTGCCATGGCTGAAGCAGCGTTGTACTGATCCTGACTGCAGAAACATCGTGCGCATGGTCGAGAACCTGTCCCAGGAATACGATCTCGATGCCAACCTGGTGCTTTCGGTTATCCGCTTCGAATCCGGCTTCAATGTCAGGGCGCATTCCCCCAAGGGTGCTTCCGGACTGATGCAGCTGATCCCCGAAACAGCTGTGCGCTTCGGGGTCCGTGACATCTGGGATGTGGAACAGAATATCCGTGGCGGTATGGCCTATTTGCGCTGGCTGCTGGCCTATTTCAAAGGGGATCTGGTCAAGGCGCTGGCAGGCTACAATGCGGGTGAGCGCCGGGTGCTGCAGTATGGGGGGGTGCCCCCCTACCGGGAAACCCGCGGCTACGTGAAACGGATCATCCGGGACTATGGCAAGTCCTTCCACCGTTACGATCTGCGCTGGCTGGATGAGGACAGCCGCCCTGTGCAGGGTCTGGTCAGCGGCAGGGACGCGGCGCTGCCCGCCGGCAAGGGCTGAAGCGCTTATTCCGTAAGCGACTGTACGGCCTGTTCCAGATCTTCGTTCAGCAGGTTTTGCAATATCCCCGCAGTCTTTTGCTCCAGCTGGCTGATGTCGAGATTGCGTATCAGCTGTTTGGCTTCCGGCAAAGAGGCGGGATGCATGCTCAGGCTGCGCAGGCCCATACCCAGCAACAGCGGGATATAGCCGGGTGTGCCGGCCATTTCGCCGCACATGGCAACGGGCTTGCCGCAGGTGATGCCCGCCTTTACCACCTGCTGAATGAGCATGATGACCGCCGGATGCAGGGCATTGTAGAGATGGTTGACCGCATCGTCGGCACGGTCTACCGCCAGTGTGTACTGGATGAGGTCGTTGGTGCCGATGGAGAGAAAATCGAACAGCCGCGCAAAGCTTTCCGCCGTCAGTGCAGCGGCAGGTGTTTCTATCATGGCGCCGATGGGCATCTCGGGATCGAAGGCCTTTCCCTGCTCCATCAGTGACAGGCGTTCCTCCTTGATGATCTGGCGCGCCTGCCTGGCTTCCCATAGATTGGTGAGCATGGGCAGCATCATGCGGACGTTCCCCCGCGCCGACACGCGCAGGATAGCGCGGATCTGGATGCGGAAAATGTCTGTTTCCTTCAGGCACAGGCGGATGGCGCGCAGGCCCAGTGCGGGGTTGGTGCAGGAAGCAGGTTCCGGCTGATATTCGCATTGCTTGTCGGCGCCCAGATCCAGGGTGCGTATGGTGACAGGCTGCTCTCCCATGCCTTTCACTACCTGACTGTAGGCCTGGAAATGCTCCTCTTCCGTGGGTAGTTCTTCCCGGTTCATGTAGAGGAATTCGGTTCGGTACAGTCCGACACCGCTGCAGCCGCCTTCGATGGCGGGTTCCGTGTCCTCGGGCAGTTCGATATTGGCCAGCAGCTCGATTTGCTGCCCGTCCAGTGACAGGGCGGGCGTGTCTCTGAGGTTGTGCAGCGCGTGGCGATGCGCCTGTTCCTGTTCCAGACGGCGGCGGAAGAACAGCAGGCAGGCGTTGTCGCAATTTGCCAGCACGCTGCCATGCCGGGCGTCGATGACGACGAGCTCTCCGGGATGCAGGTGGCTGGTGGCGCCGTGGGCGCCTACGACGGCGGGAATGCCCAGGCTGCGGGCCAGGATGGCGGTATGGGACATGGGGCTGCCGAAATCGGTGATGAAACCGATGGCGCCGCGCTGGTGCAGCATGATCGCATCTGCCGGAGTGAGATCTTCCGAGACAATGATGTGACCGGCGATTTCTGCCGGGTCGCTGTTCCTGCCCCCCTGCAGGATGTGCAGGATGCGGTTGACCACGTGATCCAGATCGTCCTTGCGGGTGCGCAGATAGGCGTCTTCCATGTCCTCGAATACCCGCATCAGCTGGTTGCGCCGCATCTGCAGCGCCCATTCGGCGGAGCAGCCTTCCTCGCGGATGGTCTGTGCCGGCGCTTCCGAGATGGCTTTGTCCTCCAGCATGAGCAGATGGGTGTCGATGAATTCGAGGATGTCGGGCGGCGTGTCTTTGGGTATCTGCTTGCGTATCTCGCGCAACTGGCCGGCGGCTTCTTTCACGGCGTTGAAGAAGCGCTGGATCTCCTCCTCGATCCTGTTGCCCGCCACCAGGCCGGGTTCCGCCTGAATGTTGCCCCTGGAGAGCATCAGCACCTTGCCGATGGCGGTGCTGATGCTGGTATCGACGCCGATGCCCTGTATCGCCAGCGTCATTGTTCTTCCCCGAAGCCGTCACGGATGAGTGCAACCACGGCTTTCAGGGCGGCGGCTTCATCTGCGCCGTCGGTGATCACGTTGATTTCCGTGCCCTTGCTGGCGGCAAGCATCATCACGCCCATGATGCTCTTGCCATTGATACGGTTGTCGCCTTTTTCCAGGAAGACCTCCGCTGAAAAACTGCTGGCCGTACTCACCAGTTTGGCTGCTGCACGGGCGTGCAGGCCCAGTTTGTTGGGAATGATTACCGCTGAAGTCTTCATTCGGCGGTTTCCCCGGTATGTGAAACCTGTATGCCCCGGATGCCGCCTTCCGCCGCCTTGTGGGTCAGTGCCTGCAGATCATCGCTGGCGTAGTTGAAAACCCGGATGAGCATGGGCAGGTTGAGGCCGGACACCACATTGGCCAGCATTTCCCTGGTCAGCTGGCAGGCGATGTTGCTGGGAGTGGCGCCGAAGGCATCGGTGAGGATGAGCACACCGCTGCCGTCGTCGAGTTTTCTGGCATTTTCCAGCACTGTCTGTTGCAGTTGCGCGGTGTCGCATTGCAAGGGAATGTCCATGCAGCGCACCTGCAGGGGACAGGCACCGATGAGTTCACTGGCGTTGTTCAGCAGTGCTTCACCGATGCCGGGATGGGTGACCAGTAGGACGCCGATGCTCATGTGCTGTTTTCTTCGATGGCCTGCTGCTGGCGCTCGATGAACAGCTCGGCGGCATCGTAACCCTTGAGCTTGAGGATGTGGTTTCTGACCGCTGTTTCCACCAGGATGGCCAGGTTGCGCCCCGGCGCCACGGGTACGGTGATCTCGGGTATGTCCACGCCCAGCACGTTGCGGTAACGGCCGGCGCCGCGCAGGCGTTCCATGTCGGCGATCTCCTGCAGCTTCATGCGTCTCAGGTGCACGATGAGGTGCAGGTATTTGCTGCGCTTGGTGGCGCTGTCGCCGAACATGGCGGGTATGTTGAGGATGCCAAGGCCGCGTACCTCGAGAAATTCACGTAACAGAGGCGGGCAGCTGCCGCTGACGATATCAGGAGCGATGCGGCGGAATTCGGTGACATCGTCGGCGATGAGGCGATGACCGCGGATGATCAGTTCCAGGGCCAGTTCGCTCTTGCCCACAGCGGAATGGCCGGTGAGCAGCACACCCATGCCCAGCACCTCAAGGAAGACGCCGTGAAGATTGGTCTTTCGGGCGAAGAAACGGGCCGCGTAATACTGCAGGTTGTCCAGCACCTGGGCGTCCTTGAGCGAAGAAGCCAGCAGGGGAACGCAGTGCTTGTCCGACAGTGTGTCCAGTGTCTTGAGAGATTTCAGCCGGTTGCTCAGGATGATGGCGGCGGGCTCGGCGGCGAACAGTCTCTGCAGCGCGGCTTTCTGGTCTTCGGTGTTCAGGCCGGTGAGATATTTTTTTTCCTTGGGGCCGATGATCTGCACCGGACTGGGATGAATGTAGTTCAGTGGGCCGGCGATGATGGGGTCCGATTTTTCCAGATCGGCGTCGAAAATAATGTTTCCCAGCCCTTTCTTGCCTGCCAGCAGGCGCAGGCGCAGGCGCACCTGCAGGGCATCGAGCAGATCCTTAACTGTGATCTGATGCTGCATCAGGCAGTGGCGGTGGATTGAGCAGGCGCAACACCTGTTCGGCGTTCGTGGCCTGCCTGACCTGGGCGCAGAGCTCGGGCTTGTTGAACAACTTGGCAAGCTCGGCCAGCAGTTCCAGGTGGGCTTCTGTCGCCTGTTCCGGCACCAGCAGACCGAAAACCAGATCCACGGGTTTGCCGTCCATGGAATCGAAGTCGATGCCTTCGTTCAGTTGCAGAAAGGCTCCGGTAGGTTTGTGTATGCCCTTGATGCGGGCATGGGGCAGGGCGATACCGTGGTTCATGCCGGTGCTGCCCAGGCGTTCACGGTCCAGCAGCTTTTCGTAGATGGCCTCTGCCGGTGGCGCGTTGGTGCCCGCTGCCAGTAGCTCAGCGATCACTTCCAGCGCCCGTTTCTTGCTTGCGGCATTGTTGGACAGGCTGATCTGATCCAGCTGCAGTAAATCTTCAGGTAACATGATGTCTGATGAGTTGTGGGAACCTCCCTAACGGTTGTTCGGGAGGTTCCGGCCTGTTGAAGGGCTGCAGCCTGTAGTTGCTGCAATCTCCGGATTATTCCGGCATTTCGGCCATGACGACTTTTGCGCCGTTGCCGCGAGCCCGTTTCTGGATTTTTTCCTTGTGTTTGAGAATCTGCCGGTCAAGTTTGTCCACCAAGCCGTCGATGGCCGCATACATATCCTCTTCACTGGCCTCGGCGAATACGTCGGCACCGCTGACATGCACGGTGGCTTCTGCCTTTTGCATGTGTTTTTCCACACTCAGGATAACGTGTACGTTGGTGACATGATCAAAATGGCGTTCGATGCGCTTGATTTTCTCTTCTGCATAACTGCGCAGGGCGTCGGTGAGTTCTACATGATGACCGGTTACGCTCAGTTGCATAATGTTCTCCTTAATTAAACGAGACGTTTACGTTCATTGGATGGCGGGATTGCCATTGCTTCTCTGTACTTGGCGACGGTGCGTCGCGCGACCTTGAAACCGTCTTCTGACAACATGGTGGCGATCTTGTTGTCAGACAAGGGTTTCTTGGGGTTTTCTGCGAGAATGATCTTGCGGATGCAGGCACGGATGGCGGTTGCAGAGGCCTGATCTCCACTGTCGGTGCTGACATGGCTGGAAAAGAAGTATTTGAATTCCAGCACGCCTTTGGGCGTGTGCATGTATTTGCCTGTTGTGATGCGTGAGATGGTGGACTCGTGCATTTCCACCGCTTCGGCGACATCCTTGAGGATGAGGGGTTTCATCGCTTCTTCACCCTGGTCGAAGAATGCCTGCTGCACTTCCACGATGCGGGTGGCGACCTTCAGCAGGGTCTGGTTGCGTCCCTGCAGGCTCTTGAGAAACCAGCGGGCTTCCTGCAGGTGGTCTTTCAGTGTGGTGTTGTCGGTGCTGTTGTCGGCACGTTTCACCAGAGCGGCATATTCAGGATTGACCCGCAGCCGGGGCATGGCCTGGGGATTCAGGGAAACCAGCCAGCGGCCGTTCTTCTTTTCGACGAAAACATCCGGTTCCACGTAGCGGGTGTTGGCCGGGGAAATGCTGGATCCCGGGTGCGGATTGAGGGAGCGGATCAGACCGAACACGGCCTGCACCTGCTCGGCGTTCGGCCGCAGCAGCTTGCGGATACGGGGCTCGTTGCCGCTGGTGAGCAGGTCGAAATGGTCGCGCAACAGCTTTTCCGCCTTGCGCTTGATGGGGTCGTCGGCAGGGAGCTGTTCCAGCTGCAGCAGCAGGCACTCCTGGGGATCGCGTGCGGCAACGCCGGGGGGATCGAAATGCTGGATGCGGTGCAGCACCGTGAGCACCTCTTCCATGCCCACTTCCTCATCCTCCATATCGGCGATGATCTCCTCCAGCGGCGCATGCAGATAACCGTCCGGGGAAATACCGTCGATAATGGCTGTGGCGATGGCGCGGTCTTCCTCGCTGAAGGGGGTGAGGTTGAGCTGCCAGTGCAGGTAGTCCTGCAGTGTTTCGGTGTGGCTTTCCCGGGCGAGGTAATCGGTCTGTTCTTCGCTGCCGCTGTTCTGGCTGCGGGTGACGGGGATGTCGTACTGGTCTTCCCAGTTGGCGTCCACCGGGAGTTCTTCCGGGATGGTCTCTGTGCTGCTCTGGACTTCCAGTTCTTCGGAGCCTGTTTCTGCCGCTGTTTCGGGCAGCTTTTCATCAGAGGCGGCGGGTTCTTCGCTTCGCTCCTCTTCCACCTCCAGCATGAGGTTGGACTCCAGCGCCTCCTGAATCTCCTGTTTGAGCTCCAGTGTCGAAAGTTGCAGCAGCTTTATCGCCTGCTGCAGCTGCGGGGTCATGGTGAGGTTCTGACCCAGGCGGAGCTGAATGGAAGCTTTCATTAGTGGTTGAGGAGTCCTTTGTTTTCTCGTTTATCCATAGTTTAGCGCAAGCTGGCCCGTTTACCGAAATGACAATGCTTGATACAGGTCAGGTTTAGCCGATATTCCTCTGTTAAACGCCTCATTTTGGGAAATATTCACGATATTGCCTTGTTTATCCAGGGGTATTTGGAGCGCAAGAGGGCGTTGCCTGTGTCAGAGGCGGAAGTTTTCGCCCAGATAGGTGCTGCGGACTTCGTCATGGGAAAGTATTTCCTCCGGTGTGCCCTGTGCCAGTACAGCGCCTTCGGATACGATGTAGGCGCGCTGGCAGATGCCCAGGGTTTCGCGCACATTGTGGTCCGTTATCAATATGGCGATGCCTGTTTTTGCCAGGTTTTCAACGATTTGCTGTATGTCAGCTACTGAAATGGGGTCCACGCCGGCAAAAGGCTCATCCAGCAGGATGATGCTGGGGCTGGTAGCCAGGCAGCGGGCGATTTCCAGGCGCCGGCGCTCGCCGCCGGAGAGGCTGATCGCCAGATTGCGGCGCAGGTGGGAAATGCCGAATTCGGCCAGCAGTTCGTCGCAGCGTTCCTGACGTTCCCTTTTCTGCATCTTTTTGAGGCCGATTTCCAGCACGGCGAGAATGTTTTCCTCGACGTTCAGGCGGCGCAAAATGGACGGTTCCTGGGCGAGATAGCCCAGGCCGTGTCGGGCGCGCACATGCATGGGACTGGAGGTCAGATCCCTTCCTCCCAGGCCGATGCTGCCGGCATCCACGGGAATCAGGCCCATGATCATGTAGAAACAGGTGGTCTTGCCCGCGCCGTTGGGTCCGAGCAGCCCGACGACCTCGCCTTCATCCACATGCAGGCTGACGCCGTCCACCACGGCCTTGCCCTGGTATTTCTTGACCAGCCCTTCGGCGCTGAGAAAGCTCATGGCTTATTCAGCATCTCCCGCTGGATGAATGATGACCTTGACCCGCTCCGAGCCTTTTGCCGCCGCGCCGGCCTTGAGGCGCGCCTTGACGCGGTCATAGACGATGCGGTCGCTGCGGAAGCTGTCATTGTTCTGGGTGAGTACGGCATCGCCAGTCAGGGTCAGTTCTTCGCTGTTGATGTCATACACGATGCGCCTGCCCTGGCCGGTGACCCAGGGCTTGTTCTTTTCCGGCCGCTGTTTGAAGGAAGCCGGTTTGCCGGTAGCGGTGAGCTTGCCGGGTTTCCTGTTCCTGAAAGTGATCACCACTTTGTCAGCCTGCAGTTGCATGGATCCCTGCCTGATCTTCACTTTGCCGCGATAGGTGGTTGTTGCAGTCTTCTGGTCGATATCGGCACTGTCTGCCTCGATTTCCACCGGCGCGTCCTTGTCGGACGGTAAAGCCAGCGCAACGGGTGCGGTTACCAGCAGGGTCAGTATCAGGAATGAAAGCGTGCAGCATTTACTGAGCGACATAGTGGGCCCTCGTCTGAGCCAGAAAGCGGATTTTGCCCGGTGCTTTGAGCCAGGCCTGCATACCCGTGGATTCTATCCAGTTTTCCCCGCTGGTGACAGTCACGGGGGCGGCTGTCTCGGCATATTCGGTTTGCGGGCGAACAATCAGGTCCGAGGTGATCAGGTGCATGGGAGGGCGCAGGTCATCACCCTGCCAGTTGATTTCGGTTTTTCCCAGCAGCTGCAGCAGGGACTGGTCACGGGAGAGATCGCTCTTTTCGGCACGGATCTTCCAGGCGGGCTGCTTGTCTTCGTAGAGGATGTAGCCGGGCTGCTGCAGCCGGGTGATACCGGAAGCCTTGAAATGGGCCAGGCGGTTGGCCTCGAGGATATGGGACAGCCGGCCTTGTGTGTCGAACAGATGCAGTTCCAGCCCGCGCACGAAATAGTCCTGAACCTGGTCCTGATCCACGCGTTCCGATTCCATCGTGGCAGGTTCCTGGCGGGAAGCCCACCAGGTGATGCCCAGCACCGTGAGCAGCGCCAACAGCAGCCAGATGCGCATCAGCGCAGGTAACTTTCCAGATGGGAGTGCAGATTGCCCTGGGCTTCCATGATCAGTTCGCACACCTCACGAGCAGCGCCTTTGCCGCCGGCGGAAGGCGTGATCCAGTGGGCGTGCTGCTTTGCAAACGCATGGGCGTCCTGCACGGCAATGGCCAGGCCTACGCGGCTCATGACCGGAAGGTCCACCACGTCGTCACCCACGTAGGCAATCTGGCTGTCGTTCAGTGCCAGGTGATCTTTCAGTTCACTGTAGGCCGGTCGCTTGTCGCGTTGACCCTGGTACAGATGCTGTATGCCCAGACTGTTCATGCGGATTTCCACCACTTTCGAGGTGCGGCCGGTGATGATGCCGATCTGCACACCGGTCTGCTGCAGCATGACCATGCCGTGCCCGTCCAGGGAATTGAAAGCCTTGTATTCCTGTCCGTCGTCACCGAGGTACAGGCTGCCGTCGGTAAGGACGCCATCCACGTCGAAGATGACCAGCTTGATCTGTGCTGCCTTTTCCAGAATGTCCTGCATTTTCCGTTTTCCTGTCAAACCACGCCTGCGCGCAGCAGGTCGTGCATGTTGAGTGCGCCTATCAGGTTGCTGTCCTCGTCCACCACCAGCAAGCTGTTGATTTTATTGTCTTCCATCAGTTTGAGCGCTTCTGCGGCCAAATGTTCTGGCTGTGAGGTGATGCCCCCCGGGGTCATCACTTCCGTTACCGCGGTGCTGTGCAGGTCCACGCCCCGGTCCAGGGTACGCCGCAGGTCGCCGTCGGTGAAAATGCCGCTGATCCTGCTGTCCTCGTCCACTACCGCCGTCATGCCCAGTCCCTTTGCCGTCATCTCCATCAGTGCTTCGCTGATGGTGGCCTGTTCCTGCACCCGTGGTATGTCGTCCTCCTTGTGCATGATGTCGCCGATGTGGAGCAGCAGCTTGCGGCCCAGGCTGCCGCCGGGATGGGAGCGGGCGAAATCCAGCTCGGTGAAGCCGCGGGTTTCCAGCAGCGCCACCGCCAGGGCGTCCCCCATGGCCAGGGCTGCTGTGGTGCTTGCCGTCGGCGCCAGCCCCAGGGGGCAGGCCTCGCGGTCCACGCTCACGTCGATGTTGACTTCGGCTTCCCGGGAGAGAATGGAATCGGGATTGCCCGTCATGCTGATCAGCGGTACCCCGAGACGCTTGATGATAGGCAAGATGGTGATGATCTCGGCAGTTTCACCCGAGTTGGACAGGGCCAGTACCACGTCACCCGCAGTGATCATTCCGAGGTCACCGTGGCTGGCCTCGCCGGGGTGCATGAAGAAGGCCGGACTGCCGGTACTGGCGAGGGTGGCGGCAATCTTGTTGCCGATGTGCCCGGATTTTCCCATGCCGGTTACCACGATCCGCCCCTTGCAGTGGAGCAGATACTGGCAGGCGCGTACGAAATGGCCGTCCACCTGTCTTTCCAGGTTCGCGATAGCCGCAGCTTCGGTGCGGATCACGGCGAGGCCGAGTTCCCTGAGCTGTTGTGCTTCGGATTCTTTGATATCGGGTAAGGATTTCACTGGCAGTATGGCGACCGTTCGTTTTCCGGCGAATCATAGCATGAGTGCCGAATCGCCGTTGAATCATCGAATCTGGTTGAAAGACAGCTAAACTCCCAATTCACAGCCAAGGTATTACGATGGAAATGGTCTATGATTAATGGCTCTTCGACGTTTCATATGGATTTCAGTATGGAACCCGCCGGGCTGGCAATCATGTAGATCATAGATTTTCTTTTTGAATAATTCCGGTTGTTTTTTGTGCCAATCCTTAAGCGCCTGA
>NZ_JBHNMF010000074.1:0-10402 GCF_048562965.1 Thiolapillus sp.
GCCCAGACAATTGGCTCCCGCTCAATCCGGGTGACCTGCTCGGAAGAGCCGGATGCGGGAAATCCGCACGTCCGGTTCTGTGAGGGTGAAAGCCAGCAATGGCCGATCTACTCGACTAGCCCTGATTTATCGGGGAAAAGTGTCCAACCTGCCGGGCTGATGCCTGCTGCAGGGATGTATCTCAAAGTTCAGGCATCGATAGGCCGGTATTTGATGCGATGAGGGTAAGCCGGACACTCATGTCGGTGGCATGAGGAAGCCGGCGCACGACCAGCAGGGAAGCTGGGATGGATCTTGGCTACAGGGATGTATCCGTGCTCAGGCGTCGATGCGACGGTATTTGATGCGATGGGGCTGATCCGCCGCTTCACCCAGACGCTTCTTGCGGTCCGCTTCGTAGTCTTCGTAATTTCCCTCGAACCAGACGACCTTGGAATCACCTTCGAAAGCCATGATATGGGTGGCGATGCGATCGAGGAACCAGCGGTCGTGAGAGATGACCACGGCACAGCCGGGAAAGGTCAGCAGCGCTTCTTCCAGGGCGCGCAGGGTTTCCACGTCCAGATCGTTGGTGGGCTCATCGAGCAACAGCACATTGCCGCCGGAGCGCAGCAGCTTGGCCAGGTGCACGCGGTTGCGTTCCCCGCCGGAAAGGTCGCCGACGCGCTTCTGCTGGTCGGAACCCCGGAAGTTGAAATGGCCCACATAGGCGCGGGACTGCATTTCGAAGCGTCCGACCACGATGATGTCCTGTCCGTCGGAGATTTCTTCCCACACGGTCTTGTTGTCGTCCAGGGAATCCCGGCTCTGGTCCACGTAGGCCAGCTGCACGGTGGGGCCGATGCGCAGTTCACCACGGTCTGCCTGTTCCTGGCCGGTGATCATGCGGAAGAGGGTGGTCTTGCCCGCACCGTTGGGACCGATGATGCCCACGATGCCGCCGGGGGGCAGGTTGAAGCTCAGATCCTCGAACAGCAGACGGTCGCCGTAGGACTTGGCCAGCCCATTGGCCTCGATGACCAGATCCCCGAGGCGCTCACCTGGTGGAATGTAGATTTCATTGGTCTCATTGCGCTTCTGGAACTCCTGACTCTGCAGTTCATCGAAACGCTGCAGGCGGGCCTTGGACTTGGCCTGGCGTCCCTTGGGATTGGAGCGCACCCATTCCAGCTCCTTCTTCATGGCCTTGATACGGGCGGCCTCCTGCTTGGCTTCCTGCTCCAGGCGGGCTTCCTTCTGTTCCAGCCAGGAAGAATAATTGCCCTCCCAGGGAATGCCGTGGCCGCGGTCCAGTTCCAGTATCCAGCCGGCGACGTTGTCGAGGAAATAACGGTCGTGGGTAACAGCCACCACGGTACCGCTGTATTCGTGCAGGAAGCGTTCCAGCCAGGCGATGGATTCGGCGTCCAGGTGGTTGGTGGGCTCGTCCAGCAGCAGCATGTCGGGCTTGGACAGCAGCAGCTTGCACAGGGCCACGCGGCGGCGTTCACCGCCTGAGAGTTTGCTCACGTCCGCTTCCCAGGGCGGCAGGCGCAGGGCTTCTGCCGCCACTTCCAGCTGGCGCTCTATCTGGTGGCCGTCTGCTGCCTGGACGATGTTTTCCAGCTCCGCCTGGCGCTTGGCCAGGGCATCGAAATCCGCATCCGGCTCTGCGTAGGCAGCATAGACCTTTTCCAGCTCGTCCATGGCTTCCTTCACCTCGCCGAGGGCTTCCTCGATATTGCCACGCACGTCCTTGCTTTCGTCCAGCTGGGGTTCCTGGGGCAGATAACCCACGCGAATGCCGGCCTGGGGACGGGCTTCACCATCGAAATCCTGATCCAGCCCCGCCATGATTTTCAGCAGGGTGGATTTGCCCGAGCCGTTCAGACCCAGTACGCCGATCTTGGCGCCGGGGAAGAAGGACAGGGAAATGTCTCGCAGGATAGTGCGCTTGGGCGGGACCACCTTGCTGACGCGGTTCATGGTGAAAATGTATTGAGCCATTGCGGATTTTCCGGTGTGTGATTTCAGGTGTCGCTGTTGTGCAGGATTGCGGCCTGCTGGGTGTTTTCCAGCAGGGTGGCGATAGTCATGGGGCCGACGCCGCCGGGGACAGGCGTGATCCAGCCCGCCACTTCGCTGGCCGAGGCAAAGTCCACGTCGCCGCAGAGCTTGCCGTCGTCCTTGCGGTTGATGCCCACGTCGATGACGATGGCGCCCGGCTTTATCCAGTCGCCCTGCACGAACTCCGGCCTGCCCACGGCGGCGACCACGATGTCTGCGCCGCGAATCTTGTCGGTCAGGTTCTTCGTACGGCTGTGGCAGACGGTGATGGTGCAGCGGGCCATGAGCAGTTCCAGTGCCATGGGGCGTCCCACGATGTTGGACTGGCCGATGATCACCGCATCCTTGCCTGCCAGTTCCATGCCTGTGCGTTCCAGCATGGTCATCACGCCCTTGGGCGTGCAGGGGCGCAACAGGGGCATGCGCAGCACCAGTCGCCCCACGTTGTAGGGATGAAAGCCGTCCACGTCCTTGGTGGGCAGGATACGCTCTATGACCGTTTCCTCGTCGATCTGTTCCGGCAGAGGGAGCTGTACCAGGATGCCGTCGATCTCTTCGCGTTCATTGAGCTCATCGATGAGTGTCAGCAGCTCGTCTTGCGCTGTGTCGGCTTCCAGGCGAATCAGTTCGGAGAGGAAGCCCACTTCTTCGCAGGCTTTCTGCTTGTTGCGGACATAGACCTGGGAAGCGGGATTGTCGCCGACCAGAATGACCGCCAGCCCCGGTGGGCGCTGGCCGCTGGCGGTAATGGCTGACACTTCCGCCTGAATGGTCTTGCGCAGGTCGGCGGCAATGGCCTTGCCATCGAGGATTTGTGCACTCATGTTTGGTTACCTGAAGTTTGGACGCTGCAAAGCGGGAATTCTAACCGCCCCCTGACATTCTGCCAAAGGGATTTACCAGGGGCGGGTCTCGCGCAGCGGCGCTGAACGGTCGCTGACGGCGCGACGCTCTTCCAGCATGAACTGGTTGCGCATCAGGTAGGCCGGGTTGCCTTCTGCCTGCTGCAGCCATTGCTCCATCAGGCTCATGCTGCCTTTACCGCCGGCCTGTGCGTCCTTGCCGCTCTGGGTTTCATCGGTAGGCTGCTGTTCGGCATCAGGCGTGGCCTGATCGCCCTGCTGGTCGAATTCTTCCACGGCCGCCTGTTCCTTGCCGGCATCTTCGCTGCTGAACGTCTCGGTTTCCCGGGCTGCCGAGCCGGGCCTGCGCTCTCCTGGTGGCTGCTCTCCCGGCGCCATTTCTTCGCTTGTCTGCTCTTCCGCAGAAGATTCGGGCTTTTTCTCATCCTGTCCTGGCTCCTTGCCCGGCTGCTCTTTCTGCTCGCCTTCCTGCTCTTCACCCGGCTGTTTCTCTTGTTGGTCGGCAGACTCCTGCTCCTTGCCGGCAGATGGCTGCTGTTCTTCGGATTGATCACCGCCCTTGTCTTTCTTATCTTCCTGCTGTTCCTTGCCTGCCTCGGCCTCCTGCTTCTGTTCCTTGTCTCCGGAGGAGGACTCCTGTTCCTGCTGCCCTTCGGAGGATTGTTCCTCGGACTTTGTTTCGCCGCCGGATTGCTCTTCCTCCGATTGCTCATCGCCAGAGGACTGCTGTTCTTCCGATTTCTGCCCGCCTGAAGACTGCTGTTCTTCCGACTCCTGCTCACCGGAGGATTCCTGTTCCTCGGATTCCTGTTCGCCAGACGACTGTTGCTCTTCGGACTCCTGTTCTCCGGAAGATTGCTGCTCTTCTTCCTTTTGATCGCCGGATTCCTGTTTTTCCTGCTCTTTTTCAGATTCCTGCTTTTGTTCCTGCTCCTTGGATTCCTGTTCTTTCTTTTCTTCTTCTTTCTTTTGCTCTTCTTTTTCCTGGAGGGCCTTTTCCTGCTCGGCCTCGGCAAGCTGGGCGACCACCAGTGACAGGTTGTAGCGGGCATCAGCGTGTTCGGGATCGCGTTTCAGTGCTTCGCGATAGGCCTCGGCTGCGGCTGGCAGGTCGTCGAGCTGAAAGAGCGCATTGCCCCGGTTGTAGAGCGCCTCGGTACGCAGTTCCTCATCGGTCACCTGCGAAAATTCCTCGGCAGACCTTTCGTATTGCCCGGCGCGGTACAGGGCGATACCGCGGTGCCAGTGATCCCTGAACAGGCTGGCTGCCTTGTCGTAATGGCCTTCCTGGTATTGTTTTAGCGCTGTCTGCTGGCTGTTTTCGAACAGGTCGGCCCGGGCGTTGCCCAGCGCCAGCAGAAAGAGCAATAGAGCTGGTAGGATTCTCATGAAGACTTCCTCGCGAACCGGTTACCACGACCAAATAGGTACATGATGAGGAAGATGGCGGGAATCAGCGGCAGGTAGAAACGCTCATTCCAGACTCTGGTAGGCATTTCCTGCATCTGTTGCTGATCAGCTTCTGCAATGACGAGATCGAGAATCTTCTGCACATCCTTCTGGTGGTAGTCCGCCACCTGGAACAGGCCTTTGCCGTGGTCGGCCAGTTTTTTCAGCTGCGGAATGTTCAGCCGCGAGACCGGGGTGCGGCCACCGGCAGTATAAACAAAGCGTTCGGGCACCAGTCCGCCAACTTCCGTACCCACAGCGAGAATATGCAGGTGGATGTTTTTCGCGGCAAGCTCGTCGACTTTCTCCAGCAATTTCGGCTCATCGAAATCACCGTCGGTAATGAGCAGGATGTGACGTGAAATCTTGCTGTCATCCCCCAGCAGCAGGCCGGCTTTTTCAAGGGCATTGCCCAGGCGGCTGCCGGGGAGCCGGACCAGTTCGGTGGAAAGGCTGGGAAGCACGCGTTCCAGGGTTTCCATGTCCTCGGTTACAGGAGCCACGACGTGAGCCACGGTGGCGAAGGCAATCAGACCCATGCGGATGCCGGGATTGAGCCTCAGCAGATCCTGGATTTCCTGCTTTGCGCGGGCCAGGCGGGAAGGGCGTACATCGCTGATATTCATGGAGGCGGAAATGTCCAGCAGGATGACCAGTTCTGCCGCTGGCTGAAAGGCGGAAATGCGCTCGTAGTCCCATCTGGGGCCGGCCATGGCGATACTGAACAGTGCCCAGGTCAGCATCCAGGCAGTCAGCACGCGGCTGCTGCGGCGCTGACTGCCGCGTACTTCGCCGGTCAGGTAGGGCAGCAGTTTGGCATCGGCATAGCGTGATTCCAGGCCCTGTCGCTTCAAGGGGCGGCTGTAGTGCAACCACAGCCAGACCATAGGCAGCAGGAACAGGGTCAGCAGCCAGAAAGGCTGTGCGAAATGCAGGCAGGATTCAGGCATGGCCGATCCTCCGCAGTTTTCGCAGGCGGGCGCCGGGGAACAGACCCAGCAGCAGCAGGGCCAGCATGGCCAGGCCCAGGGGCCAGCGGAACAGGGGGTAGGGCACGTACACGGTGCGTGATTCAGCGCGGGTCTTTTCCAGTTCGTTGATGCGCTGGGAGATCTTTTCCAGAGCATCGGTATCGCTGGCGCGGAAGTATTCACCGCCGGTGACTTCGGCCAGTTCACGCATCAGGGTTTCGTCGAAGCCTAGGTCGCTGCGCGTTGTCAGGCGTCCATCTTCCACGATGGGAACTTCCTTCTGGTGACTGCCAACGCCGATAGTGTAAATGCGGATGCCTTCTTTTGCGGCGAGTTTGGCCGCTTCCAGTGGTGGAATGGTGCCGGCGGTATTTTCACCGTCGGCGACCAGAATCAGTACCCGGGAGCCCGGTGGGCGTTCGCGCAGTTTTTTCACACCGAGGCCAATGGCATCACCCATGGCAGTGCCGTCGCCGGCGATGCGGGGCACCAGGTTGAGTAACAGTTGTTCAACGCTTTTCCTGTCCAGAGTCAAGGGTGAAAGCACGAAGGCCTGGTTGCCGAAGATGATCAGTCCCACGCGGTCGTTCTGCCGCTGGTCCAGGAAGCGTCCCATGACGCCCTTGACCACCTGCATACGTGTCACCTGCTGCCCCTTGACACTGAAATCCAGGGCTTCCATGGAATGGGAGGCATCCACGGCGAGCATCAGATCGTAGCCTTCGATGCGTTCCTCGGTATGAGGTTGCAGCCACTGGGGACGCATCAGGGCAAAAGTCAGGCCGAGCCATAACAGCACGATGAGCAGGTTTTGAATCAGGGAGCCGGTACTGCGTTGCGGCCGGGCGGCTGCGAAAGCGGACTGCAGGCTGGCCAGGGACGGGTGCAGCAGGGTGGTGCGGCGTTGGCGCTGGTCCTGTTCCACCGAGCGCCGGCTGCGGGACAGCAGCCATTGTACTGTGGGCAGAATCAGCAGAAAGACCATCCAGGGCCAGTGGAAGTGCATCATGACCGTGCCTTCCTGTCGTATCTGGCCCAGTTCAGTGCGGCGTTGATAAGCTTTATGACCTGCTCCTGACTGACGCTCGCATACCCCGGCGGCGCATAGGGTACGGTGATCAGCACGGTGGCTTTTTCCTGCCAGGCAAAGCTGGCGGGGTCCTGCTGTTGCAGCCAGGCCAGCCAGTCCTCGCCGGTGAGTCCCGCGGCCTGTTCCCGGCCCAGGCGGGTGACGGCGATGCGCCGCAGCAGTTCTGACAGTTCTCTCAGGCTCTGTTCGGGGGTGAGTTGGCGGGAAAGCTTTTTCAGTGCCAGAAGCTGGTTGCGGGCATCCCGGTGCCAAGTGCCGGGCGGGTAGGCGCGCAGGTTGCGAAAGCCCCACCACAGGAGAACTAGCAATCCCAGCACAGCTGCAGCCAGCAACCACCAGCCGATGGCCGGCGGCCACCAGGAGACCTGATCCATCTTCAGTTCATGGATGTCCCGCATGCGGGCCAGCAGATCGGGATTCACAGCCAGGCCCTCATGCGCAGGCGTCTTTCCAGTCCGTGCATCAGTGCGGTATGAACATCCTCGTTGGTACGCACAGGAATGACGGCGATACCCAGCCCGTTGGCCATTTGCTGCAGCTGTTTGCGGCGTTTCTCCCAGGCCTCCCTGTATCGCTCGCGGCCCTTTTCGTCTGCGGTGTTGACGGTGAGGAGTTCACCGCCAGCGTTACGAAACAACACTTCACCCATGTCGGGCAGGTCATGGTCGGCGGGGTCGTCGATGGGAACCAGCACCACGGAATGATGCTGGGCCAATTGTGACAGTGCGCGTTTCAGACCTTCAAGCGGTTGGTTGAAATCGGCGATGACGAACACCAGACCACCGGTGCCTATGCCACGGCTGGCCTTGAGCAGAATATCGGGCAATTGCTCCGGAGCGGGATTGGTGGCGGTTTCCGGTTCGGTCGTGAGTGCGTGCAGAAGACGCCACAGCGCACGGCGGTCCTTGGTGGCGCGGAAGTAGCTGCTTTCCTGGTGCGGATCGGCAAACAGCACGCCACCGACGCGGTCGTGCTGGTGGTTGGCCGCCCAGCCAAGCAGTGCGGCGGCGCGGGCGGCCTGTATCGACTTGAAGGTACCGCGTGTGCCGAAGTTCATATGGGATCCCTTGTCCACGCACAGCATGACGCTGCGTTCGCGTTCCTCGCGGAATACCTTGAGGTGGGGATCGCCTGTGCGTGCGGTGACCTTCCAGTCCATGTTGCGGATATCATCACCTTCCTGGTATTCCCGCACTTCCTCGAAATTCAGCCCCTGGCCCCGGAATACGGAGCGATAAAGTCCGGCGAAAGAGGAATTGACCAGATGATGGGAGGCCATCCCCAGGGCGTGGGCCTGGTGACGCAACTCCAGCAGGTCATCCAGAACAGGCTGCAGACTCATGGGGAATTAAGGAATGGCAACCAGGGAAAGGAGACGCTGGATCAAATCGTCCGTGGTGATGCCTTCGGCTTCCGCCTCGAAGCTGAGCAGTACCCGGTGGCGCAGAATATCCGGTGCGATCTGCTGGATATGGCCGGGAGAAACGAACTTGTCCTCGTCCAGCCAGGCACGGGCGCGGGCGCAGCGTGCCAGCGCCAGGCTGGCGCGGGGTGAGGCACCGAAACGGCACCAGCGCGCCAGTTCTTCATCATAGACGGCGGGATTGCGTGTTGCCTGCACCAGGTCGACGATATACTGGTTGAGTTTCGGATCCAGGAACAGCTCGGCAGCAGATTTGCGCATGGCGAACAGGGATTCCTGGGGCAGCGGAGTAGGCGGAGTGGTTTCCTGAGCCTGCTGGCGGTTGTGGTCGAGCTCGAGAATCTGCAGCTCTTCTGCATGAGTGGGATAGTCGACGACCACCTGCATCAGAAAACGGTCCAGCTGGGCTTCGGGCAGTTGATAGGTGCCTTCCTGTTCCACGGGGTTCTGGGTGGCGAGCACCATGAACAGTTCAGGAAGAGGATAGGTTTTCTGTCCGACAGTGATCTGCCGTTCACCCATGGCCTCGAGCAGGGCAGCCTGTACTTTGGCTGGCGCCCTGTTTACCTCGTCTGCCAACAGTATATTATGGAAAAGCGGGCCGGGGCGAAATTCAAACTCGGCCTTCTCGTGACGGTAGATGTCGGTGCCCACCAGGTCTGACGGCAGCAGGTCCGGGGTAAACTGCACGCGGTGGAAATCACCTTCGAGTGCTTCCGAAAGGGCGTTGACTGCGGTGGTCTTGGCCAGTCCAGGCATGCCTTCCACGAGAAGATGTCCGTCCGCGAGGAGGCATATGAGCATGCCGTCCACGAGATTTTTCTGGCCGATAACTTTTGAACTTACGTGATTGCGAACAGTTTCGAGATCCTTTGGTGTCATACTGCCTTGCTGCTTTGATGGATTATTATCTTTTTAATCCTGCGCTCTTTTGAGTCTTCACGCAAGACTTTCTGTCATGGCCGGTGGATGGGCGGAAATATTATTATTGATAATTCTGTTTCAATTGGTAAACTACGCGGCTTGATTTTTCCGGAACACCCTGAACATCATGGCGGGTGATTTCGATCAGGAGTTTAGATATGCGTCAACCGTTGGTAGCTGGAAACTGGAAAATGAATGGATCGCTGGCGAGCGTCAGGGAACTGCTGGCTGGCTTGAAGGCTGGAATTGCCGAAGTCAAGGTGGCTGAGGTCGCTGTTTGTCCGCCTGCGGTTTTCATTCCCGAAGTGCAGGCGCAATTGAACGGTACGCCTATCGCCTGGGGTGGTCAGGATGTTTCTGTTCACGAGTCCGGCGCATACACCGGCGAGATCGCAGGTTCCATGCTGACAGATTTCGGTTGCAAATATGTGATCATCGGCCACTCCGAGCGCCGTACCTATCATGGTGAGACGGACATGCTGGTGGCCGAGAAATTCACCGCTGCGCGCAAGGCAGGTCTCGTACCTCTGTTCTGTATTGGTGAAACCCAGGAAGAGCGTGAGTCCGGTATTACAGAAGAAGTCGTCGCCCGCCAGATCGATGCGGTCATTGAGCATTGTGGTGTGGATATGCTGGGTGAAGGTGTCATCGCGTATGAACCCGTTTGGGCTATCGGCACCGGCCTGACCGCCAGCCCCGAGCAGGCGCAGGAAGTGCACGCATTCATCCGCGGGCGGGTTGCAAAAAGCAGCGCAGCAGTGGCCGAAGGACTGCGCATCCTGTACGGCGGCAGCATGAAGCCTGACAATGCGGCTGAGCTGCTGGCCAAGGCGGACATCGACGGCGGTCTGATCGGCGGTGCTTCCCTGGCAGCCAAAGATTTTCTGGGCATCTGTACTGCCGCCAACGATTAAGGACACAAGAGACACAGTCAATGCATACAATTCTGGTCGTAGTTCATCTGTTTCTGTCTATCGGACTCATCGGGCTGATCCTGATCCAGCACGGCAAGGGTGCGGATGCCGGAGCAGCTTTTGGCAGCGGTGCTTCTTCAACGGTATTCGGTGCGCGGGGATCGGCCAATTTTCTGAGCCGCACTACCGGTGTGCTGGCCCTGCTGTTCTTCATCACCAGTCTGACGCTGGCCTGGATGGCCATGCAGACAGCCCGTGATTCCGGTCTGATGATAGACGCGCCGTCGGTAGAGACGCAGCCGATTCCTGCGGCAGAGTCAGACCTGCCTGTGGTCCCTGGTGCCACGGGTGATTCCGATGTGCCTGTCGTTCCGGCGACACCTGCGGAAACAGCAGTACCTGCACCCGTTGCACCAGATGCAGCGAAGACAGAGTCTGAACAAAAGTAGTTTGAAAGTTTATGCCGAAGTGGTGGAATTGGTAGACACGCTATCTTGAGGGGGTAGTGGCGCAAGCCGTGCCGGTTCAAGTCCGGCCTTCGGCACCATTCGAAAAACAGTATCCGGTCTTCGGGTACTGTTTTTTTATGCCTGTAAAACATTTTACTAGAGTTTAGAGTTTCAGAGGAGAAAAACCACTAAAAATCTCAAAAAATAGTTGACATAGCAAGGCGCGGCCTCTCAGAAGAGAAATCAACACAAACTTCTGGAGGCCGCTATGGA
>NZ_JBHNMF010000075.1:0-10285 GCF_048562965.1 Thiolapillus sp.
GCTTTGGATGAGAATTTTGCCAGGGTTTGCCCCAAACCCGGCAATCCCCCCGGAAATTCTCTGGTCACTGTGCTGCTGCGCATGGTGGCTTGAATAATTTCTGGGAAACTTCAGTTATCGGAAAACAGGCGCTTCATACCGGCACCAATGGCTTTTGCATCGGTCTCCCCTTTCGCGGTCAATCCATCGACACAGTGCTGCCCGTCACCATCCCGGCAGCGGTCCGTGTGGCGCATGAGCACAGTGATGCGCCCTGCCTGCCACATGCGCTGCACATGGGCCCGGCTCACCGGGTCATCCAGAAGGTTGTCGCAGGAGCCTATAGTGCTGCGGTACCACCACCAGCCGGTGAAAGCCAGCATGAGCACCAGCAGTCCGATGCTGGTCCAGTACAGCAGGGGAAAACGGCCGCTTTTAGCCATGGTCAACAAACCTCCGGGTGATTTCCAGCAGGCGGGCATTCTCTTCCGGCCGGCCCACGGTAATACGCAGGCAGTCTTCCAGCAGCGGATGACTGCCGTGCAGCTTCTTCACCAGCACACCGTCTTTCAGCAGAGCCTCGAACAGCGGGACGGCTTTTCCAGCCGGCGTGCGCACCAGGATGAAGTTGGCTTGGGAGGGATAAGGAACCATGCCATCCATGGCCTGCAGGGCTTCGAACAGGACCTGCCGGTCCCGGCGGATGGCCGCCGTCTGCTCGTCCAACGCCTGGTGGTGTTTCAGAGCGAAGCGGGCGGTTGCCTGGGTGAGGACATTGATATTGTAAGGCATGCGTACTTTGTCGATCTCTTCCAGCCAGGCGGAAGGCCCTGCCAGCAGCCCCAGGCGCAGACCCGCCAGGCCCAGCTTGGAGACCGTGCGCATCACCAGCAGGTTGTCATGCTGACCGAGGCGGGACATGAAGCTGCTCTCGGCAAAGGGCGCGTAGGCTTCATCGACCACCACCAGGCAGGGGGCCGCTTCCAGCACCGCCAGCATGTCGGCTTCGGCAAACAGGTTGCCCGTGGGATTGTTGGGAAAAGCGAGGAAGACCAGGGCGGGCTGGTGCTCTCTGATGGCCTGCAGCAGTGCGGGCATGTCCAGGGAGAAATCGTCTTCACGCAAAGGCACGCCCACATAGTCCATGCCACACCAGGTGGCGATCATGCGGTACATGACGAAGCCCGGCTCCACGGATAGGATGGAACGGCCAGGAGCGCTCACGGCCAGGGCCAGCATCTGGATGATCTCGTCGGAGCCATTGCCCAGGAGCAGGGCCATGTCCCGGGGAACCTGCATGGCCGAGCGCAGCTCCTGCGCCAGTTTCCGCGCCTGGGGATCAGGATAACGGTTGACGTCCAGGGAATGCAGGCGCTCCAGCCATTCCCGGCGCAGATCTTCCGGCCAGGTGTAAGGATTCTCCATGGCATCGAGCTTGATCAGCCCCGATGCATCCTGCACATGATAGGCAGACAGGGCCCTGATTTCAGGACGAATCCAGTCGGCCACCCGCCCTTCCATACTCACGGTTTGAGACGGTACTCGGCGGAGCGGGCGTGGGCGGTCAGGCCTTCGCCCCGGGCCAGGGTGGATGCGGTACGCCCAAGGGTATCCGCGCCATCCTCTGACACCATGATCAGGCTGCTGCGCTTCTGGAAGTCATACACGCCCAGGGGTGAACTGAAGCGCGCCGTGCGGCTGGTGGGCAACACGTGATTGGGTCCGGCGCAGTAATCGCCCAGGGGCTCGGAGGTGTAGCGTCCCATGAAGATAGCGCAGGCATGACGAATTTTTTTCGCATAGTCCCGGGGCTCCTCCACGGACAGCTCCAGGTGCTCCGGGGCGATATGATTGGCGATCATGGCGGCCTCGTCCAGATCGCTGACCTTGATCAGGGCGCCCCGCTCACGCAGGGCGGTGGTGATGATCTCCCGGCGCTCCATATCCGGCAGCAACGCGTCGATGGCCGCTTCCACCCTCTCGATGAAGCCTGCATCCGGACACAGAAGAATGGACTGGGCGTCCTCGTCATGTTCCGCCTGAGAGAACAGATCCATGGCCACCCACTGGGGATTGGTGCGGCCATCACATATGATGAGAATCTCGGAAGGTCCGGCCACCATGTCGATGCCCACCTGGCCGAACACCGCGCGCTTGGCCGTAGCCACGTAGATGTTTCCGGGGCCGACGACCTTGTCCACGGGCGGCACCGTGTCCGTGCCATAGGCCAGGGCCGCAACGGCCTGGGCGCCGCCCACGGCGAAGACCCGGTCCACGCCGGAGACGTGAGCAGCCGCGAACACCAGCTCATTGACCTCCCCGCCGGGGGTGGGCACCACCATGATGAGCTGCCCTACCCCGGCCACCTTGGCGGGAATGGCGTTCATGAGCACGGATGAGGGATAGGCCGCCTTGCCGCCGGGCACGTACAGGCCCACCCGGTCCAGGGGCGTCACCTGCTGGCCCAGCAGGGTGCCGTCAGCTTCCTCGTATTCCCAGCCAGCCATTTTCTGACGTTCGGCATAGGCCCGGATGCGGGTGGCTGCGTGTTCCAGAGCCTGCTGCTGGGCTTCGGGAATGGCATTCCAGGCCTGTTCCAGCCTGTCTTTGGGTATCTCCAGATCCGCCGCAGATTCTGCCTGCCAGCCGTCGAAGCGGTTGGTGAATTCCAGCAGAGCGGCATCCCCTTCGCTACGGATACGGGCGATGATGTCGTTGACCGTGTCATTGACGGCGGTATCGGAGACATTGTCCCAGGCCAGCAGCTCATCGAGCTGCGCCTGAAAATCAGCCGTGTTGGCGTCGAGTTTGCGTATGTCAGCCATTGATCACCTCCGCGAGGCTTTCCACCAGCGCGATAATGGTTTCATGTTTCATTTTCCAGCTCGCCTTGTTCACCACCAGCCGGGAACTGATGTCCATGACGAATTCCAGGGGCACCAGGCCGTTGGCCTTGAGGGTGTTGCCGCTCTCCACCAGGTCCACAATAAGATCGGACAGGCCCACCAGGGGCGCCAGTTCCATGGAGCCGTAGAGCTTGATGATCTCCACCTGCTGTCCCTTGGCGGCAAAATGCCGCTTGGCGGCCTTGACGTATTTGGTGGCGATGCGCAGGCGCTGCCCGTCCAGGCGGGCATCCGGATGCCCAGCCACCATTAGCCTGCACTTGGCAATCTGCAGATCCAGCGGCTCGTACAGGCCTTCCCCGCCGTGTTCCACCAGCGTGTCCTTGCCGGTGACACCGAGATCTGCCGCGCCCCACTGCACGTAGGTGGGCACGTCGGTGGCTCGGATCAGCACCACCTTCATGGCATCGATGTTGGTATCCAGGATCAGCTTGCGGCTGGTATCCGGATCATCCCGCAATTCGATGCCTACATGCGCCAGCAGCGGCAGGGTATCTTTCAGGATGCGCCCCTTGGGCAGCGCAATGGTTATGGGTGATTTGAATTCCATCATGTTCCTGTGCCGTCAGTCCGGGAGCCGACGGATCTTTCCTCCCATGCCAGCCAGCTTTTCTTCGATGTTCTGATAACCGCGGTCGATATGATAGATCCGGTCCACCACGGTCTCGCCTTTGGCCACCAGTCCGGCCAGCACCAGACTTGCCGAAGCCCGCAGATCCGTGGCCATTACCGGCGCGCCAGTGAGTTTCTCGATACCCGCGACGATGGCGGTATTGCCTTCCAGCTTGATGTTGGCGCCCATGCGCTGCATCTCCTGCACGTGCATGAAGCGGTTCTCGAACACGTTTTCGGTAATGGTGCCCACGCCTTCCGCCACGGCATTCAGGGCAGTGAACTGGGCCTGCATATCCGTGGGAAAAGCAGGATAGGGCGCCGTGTGGATATCCACCGCCCGCGGGCGCTGTCCCTGCATATCCAGTTCGATGCTGTCACTCTCTATCTTCAGCACGGCACCGGCCTCGCGCAGCTTGGCAAGCACTGCATCAAGCAGATTGGGATCGGTATCCCGCACCTTCACACGCCCGTGGCTGATGGCCGCCGCAACCAGAAAAGTGCCTGTTTCGATACGATCCGGCATCACGGAATATTCCGTACCGTCCAGTCGTTCCACACCGTGAATGGTAATGGTATCTGTACCGGCGCCTTCTATTTTCGCCCCCATGCTGATCAGGCAGTTTGCCAGGTCCACGACTTCCGGCTCACGGGCTGCGTTCTCGATGAGAGTTTTACCCTCGGCCAGTGCAGCCGCCATCATCAGGTTCTCGGTACCGGTAACCGTGACCACATCCATGACCAGCCGCGCGCCCTGCAGACGTTCGGCACGGGCCTTGATATAACCACCGTCGACGGATATGTCCGCACCCATGGCACGCAGGCCGTCCAGGTGCAGATTGACGGGCCGGGAGCCAATAGCACAACCACCGGGCAGGGACACATCGGCTTCACCGAAGCGCGCCAGCAGGGGGCCGAGCACCAGGATCGAGGCCCGCATGACTTTCACCAGCTCATATGAAGCCGCGTAACTGTTGATAGTGGAGGGGTCGATCTCGATGGTCATGCGCTCATCGACCGTGATGCCCACCCCCATACGGCCCAGGAGGCCGATAGTGGTGGTTACGTCCTGCAGATGGGGGACGTTGCTCAGGCGCACGATGCCGTCACTGAGGAGCGCGGAAGCCAGAATCGGCAATGCGGCGTTTTTGGCGCCGGAAATCCGCACCTCGCCTTCCAGTGGCGCCCCACCGGTAATTACAAGTTTATCCATTCATCATGGCCTGGATTCAATACAAAAGAGCCCGCCATGATAATAAACTTTGGCGGCCGGCGCTATGCGCCCAGAATTTCCTGAACATTGCTGACCTGGGCCAGCGCTCTCAGATCTGCAGGAATCTGCTCATAATGCAGCTCACAACCCGCATCCCGCGCCTCATCCAGCCCCTGCAGGAGCAGGGCCAGCGCCGCGCTGCTTGCGCTTTTCACCCCGGCCAGGGAGACGGTAAGCTGTTTGCTGCGGTGAATCTTCGCCGCCAGGTCCTGCCAGATATCAGGCACGGTGGAAAGATTCAGCACGCCCTTGAGTTCCCAGCGCGACATGAATCATGCGCCCCGCTGCTGCTTGTTGTGCTTCTGCAGCGTGGCGATCAGACCGTCGATGCCGTGTTTCTTCACTTCCGCAGAAAAACTCCCGCGATAATTGGAAACCAGGCTCACGCCATCCACGACAACATCATAGATCTTCCAGGCACCGTTGCTCTGCCGGTACAGGCGGTAGTTGATGGGAATGGGCGGCCCGCCATTGTTGTGCACACGGGTGGAAACAGTGACGCGCTTGTCACCCGGTTTGCCCCGGTAGGGCAGGTATTCTATTTCCTGATCCGAATAGTTGAGCAGCGTGGTTGCATAGGTGCGCACCAATAACTCCTGAAACTCGTGAGCAATCTCGTTCTTCTGTTTCTCGGTTGCCCTGCGCCAGTATTTTCCCAGCGCGCCACGGCTCATGATGCGGAAATCGAAATGGGGCAGCACCTTCTGCTGTACCAGATCGTAAATACCGCTGCTGTCCTTTTCCAGCTCCGCCTTGCGCGCACGCACCTGCTTCAACACATAGTCAGCCGTCGAGCGAATCAGCTCCACCGGCTGTGGCTGAGCCGCCTGCACCGCCGTCCCGCCAAACAGCAGAACCAGGCCAAGAAAAACTCCTTTTATCATCTATTTCTCTCCTTCCTGCGCCTTGCTGAAGATGAACTGACCAATCACATCTTCGAGCACCAGTGCAGACTGGGTTATTTCAATTTCACTTCCGTTCTTCAGTACTTCATCGCTGCCACCGGGATCGAGGCCGATATACTGTTCGCCCAACAGACCGGCAGTGAGAATCTTGGCGTAGGTATCTTCAGGTATCTGGTCGTAATTGGCATAGACATCCATACCCACGACCGCCTGGAAGCGCTCCTTGTCAAATCCGATCTCCACTACCCTGCCGATTTCGACACCTGCCATGGTGACCGGCGCCTTGGTCTTGAGGCTGCCGATGTTGTCAAAACGGGCCGTGACACGGTAGCTGTCACCGGTATTTATCGTGCCTAGGTTACTGACCTTCATCGCCAGAAAAAACAGCGCCAGCAGGCCAATGGCCATGAACACTCCCACTAAGACTTCTGTTTGTTTCGCAAGTTTCATTTTGTTTCCTAATCGAACATGAGCGCCGTCAAGGCAAAGTCAAGAGCCAGCACCGCCAGGGAGGAATGCACCACGGTGCGGGTAGTGGCGCCACTGACGCCGGCCGAGGTCGGTACGCTGTTGTAACCCTGGAATATGGCAATCCAGACGCAGGCGAAACCGAACACCAGGCTCTTTATGACCCCGTTCACCAGATCTTCGTTCCAGTCGATACGCGCCTGCATCTGGCCCCACCAGGCACCGTCGTCCACGCCCAGCAGACCTACACCTACAAACCATCCACCGAGAATACCCAGGGCGCTGAACAGGGCCGCCAGCAAAGGCATGGAGATGAAACCGGCGAGAAAACGGGGCGTCAGCACCCGTCTGACCGGATCCACAGCCATCATTTCCAGGCCGGACAACTGCTCCGTGGCCTTCATCAGGCCGATTTCGGCGGTGAGGGCCGAACCGGCCCGCCCGGCGAACAGCAAGGCCGTGACCACTGGCCCCAGCTCCCGCACCAGGGAGGCGGCCACCATCACACCCAGGGTGGCTTCTGCCGCAAACTGGGAAAGTATGTAATAGCCCTGCAGCGACAGCACCATGCCCACGAACAGACCGGATACCGCGATGATGAGCACCGTGAGCACACCCACGGAAAACAGCTGCTCCACCAGCAAGCGCAGCCGGCGAACCACCTCGCCCAGGCTGCCCAGTATGCGCAGCAGCAGGATACTGGCCCGCCCCAGGTGGCGCACCGAATCGATACCGAAACGCCCCAGTTTTGCGAATGCCCCGGTCATGCTGTTTCCTCGAACAGATCGGCCTGCAGCGGGGGAGCCGGGTAGTGAAAAGGTACCGGGCCATCCGGTAGGCCGTGCATGAACTGGCGCGTCCATTCCGAGCCGGATTCCTGCAGGGCTTTGGGGTCACCGGACTCCACCACCCGGCCATCGGAAATCACGTACAGCAGATCGGCAATGGCGCAGGTCTCCTCCACGTCGTGAGAGACCACGATGCTGGTGAGTCCCGCGGCGTCATTGAGCTGCCGGATCAGTTTCACCAGCACGCCCATGGAAATGGGGTCCTGGCCGGTAAAGGGTTCGTCGTACATGATCATCATGGGGTCCAGGGCAATGGCCCGCGCCAGAGCCACGCGGCGCGCCATGCCGCCGGACAGCTCCGAGGGCATCAGATCCCGCGCCCCGCGCAGCCCCACCGCTTCCAGCTTCAACAGCACCAGTTTGCGCAGCATCGCCTCATTCAGGCGCGTGTGTTCGCGCAGGGGAAAGGCCACGTTCTCAAACACGTTCAGGTCTGTGAGCAAGGCGCCGCTCTGAAACAGCATGCCCATGCGCATACGCAGCCGGTACAGTTCCGCCGTGTTGAGCTGATGTACATTCTGGCCATCCACCTCCACCGTACCCTCATCGGGCTGCAGCTGACCGCCGATGAGCTTGAGCAGGGTGGTCTTTCCCGTGCCGGACGGCCCCATGATGGCCGTGATCCGGCCCCGGGGAATCTCGATATTCAGACCGGAGAAGATCTTGCGTTCGCCACGGCTGAAATGCAGGTTGCGGATACGCACCAGGGGCACTGCCTGCCCATCGGGCCGCTTCTGTACCTGCTGACGTTTCACGGCCTTTTCCTGCCCGGCAGCAGCATGCGCCCGCTTTTGGCGCTGTTTCTTGCTGTGTTTGGATTTTCTGCGGGACATGAGACCGGGAAGAAATTGCTCGAAAAAAGAGATTCATTGTCCGCACCTAGTAATCTGCGGTCAAGGACTTGCTTTCAGCAACAATCCCAGGGCCCTGTCGCCCAACTCATACACTGGGGGCACCGGCCTGTGAAAATGTCCGAGGCATGGACGCCGAGGTCAAGCTTACATGGATGTATTCAAGGCGTTTTTCACAGGCCGGCGCCCCCAGTGTTTTCAATGGCTTATGCAATTGGATGACGTGGTCCCGGCAACAATCCTGCAAGTGTGTCTTCGGCCTCGTGATAGATTTTGGGACATCCCAGTCCCCAAAATCGACTCGGCCTTTGACAACCTATTCGTGCCCCAGCCGTCCTGGTCACCAAGCACTACACAACAACTTCGCAAGCTCGTTGCTGCTCCGTACTTGTCTCCCAATGACTGGACGCCGCGTTCGAATGCCTACTTTGCTTCCCCTCTGGCGCTATGCGCACGACGGGTAAGCAGTGCGGCCTCGCGGCTACTGGGGTCTACCAGCCTTCGCTTCGCTCTCCATGGCTGGCAGCGAAGGATATGCCGCAATTCCCGTTTCCGGTATACAATCCTGACATGACCGACATACTGCCCTTCAGCAAACCCAAAGCCAGCGAAAAACACCGCGGCAACACGCTGTGCCGCAACGGACACCACAAATGGGTGGTGGACAAAGAGAGCGTCTTCGATACCAAGCAGGGCAAACTCGTCACCCGTCTGCGTTGCTCGCGCTGCTCCGCCAGCAAAACCCGGGCCATATGAGCGCATGCAGCAGGGGTAAACCCGGATCAATCGACCGTTTGCCCCTCTCTCCAACCCTCTCCCCGAGGGAGGGTATCGTAAAAGGCGGCAGCCTCCGCGATGCAAGGACGCATCGCCATTTTCGATGGCTATAAGCCATTGAAAATGGCGGAATCGGAAAATCGCATTTTTCCGATTCCGAGGGAGTTAAGGCTCAAGCGAAGTGGCTCCTGCCTGCCGGTTTACCTGGCAGACGCCGCCATGCTGGCTAACTGGATATAGGCCACCTTCTGTGTCAGAGCCTCCAGCTGGCCTGCCAGTCGATCCAGGCGCGCCATCTTGGCATTCAGCTGCTTCTCCAGGCTGGCGATACGCTGATCCTGCTTTTTCATGTAGGCATAGGCGTCATCCGCAGCCAGCCCCACGGCTGTATTGACCAGCTTGACACCGGTTTCAGCGGAAGATTCCCAGGCCTGGCCTACCGCCATCTTGAAATCTTCAGGGGTCATTTGATCAGGCGCAATTGCGATGCCAATGCCATCATTGTTGCCAGAAGCAACGATGTAATCCCCCGCTATGACCGCACCTGCGACCTTCACCGGTACTTGCCCCATCATGGAAACCAGGGCATATTGATCCTGCTTGTCGTGTCCGGGATCATTGCCGGTGAACGCCGGCGCGGTGGAAATCACCTGGACGTGCTCCGCCTTGCCCAGATCGCGGGATACCTTCCCGCCAGCAATGCCCACGATATCGCCGGCTGCAATTATCTCATCCGGGTTTTGTCGCGGGATCCATTCGGCAAAGTCAGCAGAACCTGATTTGTAATTAACCCCGCCATGACTGTTTCCTTCAATGGCACCGACTGCATCTGCTGCTGTGGTACCACCATGGTAAAAAGTGACAAAATTGTCAAGAAACGCAAGGCCATCATCATTAGGCATTGATAGCGCCAAAACATGGGTGTTACCGATGCTTTTATTTTCTACAATTGCCACGTGATTGTCTATGTCATCGTTACCACCTGTAGTCCTTGAGCCACGAATTGCCCCAGAAGCAAACAAGGCAACGCCCCCACCACTGCCAAATGCCGCTCCTTCAGGAGAGGTATTGATCGCATACACTCCGTACCCGCTTACCTGATTGGTAGTGCCATACACGCCATAGGCAGCGGCAGGGAAAGGAGGCGGCCCCGCATCCGCCCGGCCATAGACACCGAAAGCTTCAAATTCGGCATCCACCGCCAGCTTGGCTTCGATATCCCGGCTATGGGATGTTCCCCATACTGCCATGTTTTCATAGGAAATACCGCCCAACACGCTCGTGTAGTTCAGCAACACATCGATATCGACACCTACGGCGGAAAATCTGCCGCCGGCATTTTTTATATTGTGGCTGGTGTCTTCGTATATCTTGTCCCTGCCCGACACTTCGAATTTCGCGGGATAAGCGGCCGCTGCTCCCGCCGGGCCAGCTTCACCCTTGCCCGCTTCCAGCATTTCGGGATAGGCATCCAGCATAAGTTTGATCGTTTGCGGCGTCAGTGTGATACCGGCACGATTCAAGTTGCCCTGCAAAGCTTTTACATCAGCGTTATCCGATACTTCTGAATTCGGAAAAAAGTCTTCCTCCCCGTCACCCGCCTGCCCGGCGGTAACAGTGTTCCCCAATGCAATGACAGCCCCAAAGATGGACAGCGCCAATACTT
>NZ_JBHNMF010000076.1:0-10093 GCF_048562965.1 Thiolapillus sp.
CCGCGTTTGGATGCCTACTTTGCTTCCCCTCTGGCGCTATGCGCACGACGGGTAAGCAGTGCGGCCTCGCGGCTACTGGGGTCTACCAGCCTTCGCTTCGCTCTCCATGGCTGGCAGCGGTTGATTGACTCCTCTCCCCGGTTTGGGGATGAGTCAGAGTCCCGTCATCTAAAATCTTGGCTGGGGTGGTGTCTGATCGGAAAAACGCCGTAAATACATCCCTGCAGGCTCCACGTCGGCATCCCTGCCTCCGAGGTTTTCCGATCAGACACCACCCCGCCTTATCAATAACTTAGGAACTTAGATGACGTGATCCTGGGGGATGAGTCTTGGAGTGAGGGAAATCCACCCATGTGATGTATAATCAATCGAGATTCACTCATCTGGAGGCGTTATTGTGGGATATCCGAGAGACCGGGATCTACCTCACTATACCTATGGGGACTATGTGCAGTGGGAAGGCCGATGGGAGTTGATTCATGGCATTCCCTACGCCATGACGCCTGCGCCTTCCCTGCGGCATCAGCAGATCAGTCAACGAATTGCCTGCGTTCTTGATGCCACACTAGCTGAATGTGAACATTGCCTGGCCTTGCTGCCCGTGGACTGGAAGATCGACGAAGACACGGTGGTTCAGCCTGACAATCTGGTTATTTGCGGCAAAGCGAAGGGCGCTTATCTGAGCAAGACGCCCGAACTGATCTTCGAAATTCTTTCCAAATCCACCGCATACAAAGACAAAAACACCAAATTCAACCTGTATGAAAGAGAAGGGGTGCGGCATTATGTGATCGTCGATCCCAAGGAACAGCTCGCCAAGGTTTACATGCTGCATGAAGGAAGCTACATCAAGGTGATGGATGCCACGGATGAAAGCCTTGAATTTGATCTTGGAAAATGCCTGATAAATTTAGATTTTTCAAGAATCTGGGCGTGAACGATCGTTGCCCCTCTCCCCGGCCCTCGGCTTTGGCTTCCTGCGTCGCTCTACCTCCTCCTTCCCTGGAGTCGTCTCCACAAGGTGAGAGGGAGGAATAATTTATGAGTGATGTGCTGATTGTCGGCGGAGGAATCATCGGCATGCTGACCGCCCGCGAGCTGCAGGAAGCCGGCGCTGATGTCGTACTCCTGGAACGGGGCGAAATGGCGCGGGAGTCCTCATGGGCCGGGGGCGGCATTGTGTCCCCCCTTTATCCCTGGCGTTACCCTGACAGCATCAGCAGGCTGGCCAGTGTCAGTCAGAAGCACTATGAGCGGCTGTGCATGCAGATCAGTACAGACACCGGTATCGACCCGCAATACACCGTCAGCGGCCTGCTCATTCGCGCCGATGATGAACTGACGCAGGCACAGCAGTGGGCGCAGCGCAATCAGAAAGCGCTCACCGTAGTGGATGCTTCCAACATTGCCGAACTGGAACCCGAACGCCACAATCCCCCTGCAACCGCCATGTGGATGCCGGAAGTCGCCCAGGTACGGAATCCGCGGCTGGTCAAAGCACTGCTGCAGGATCTGCAGCAGCGGGGTGTAAAAATTCGTACCCGCACTCCCGCCACAGGCCTGATACTGGATGATGGGCATCTGCGGGGCGTGGAAACCCCGGCAGGTCCGGTTCTGGCGAAAACCACCATACTCGCCATGGGGGCATGGACAGGGACTTTCAGCCGGATGCTGCCCACACCCGCCGATATACGGCCGGTGCGTGGACAGATGCTGTTGTTCAAGGGTCAGCCCGGCGTCATCCGGCACATGATGCTGGAAGAGAACCGCTACATCATCCCCCGCCGCGATGGCCGGATCCTGTTTGGCAGCACACTGGAAGAAGCCGGTTTTGAAAAAGACACCACACAGTTGGCCCGCGACGAACTGACCCGGCTGGCTATAGAGCGCTATCCTGTCCTGCAAGCGTATGAAGTGGAGTTGCATTGGGCGGGGCTGCGGCCTGCAGCACCTGCAGGTATTCCTTACATCACAAGGCACTCGCAGATCGAGAACCTTTTCATCAACGCGGGACACTACCGCAACGGTGTGGTACTGGGTCCGGCATCCGCAAAGCTGCTGGCCGACCTTGCTCTCGACAGGAAACCCGTCATCGATCCCGCCCCTTATGCACTGGACGCACCCCGTGGCTGACAGCCCTGCTACCCGCAGCCCCATTCTGCTCCTTTTCATGGCAATCTGCCTGCTTGCCTCCAGCCTTGCCGCTGCAGAGACTCCGGAAGTGAGAATCGGCGTACTGAGCCACCGGGGCGATGAAGCCACCCTGCGCAACTGGTCGCCAACCGCCGATTATCTTTCCCGGGTGATACCGGAGTATCACTTCATCATCGTTTCGCTGGACTTCCGGGAAATCGAACCTGCAGTCAGAGACGGCACGGTGGATTTCCTGCTGGTCAATCCCGGCATCTATGTCAACATGGAAGTGCGTTACCGGATTTCCCGCATCGTCATCCTGAACAACCTCATCAACAACCGCGCATCCAACGTGTTCGGCGGGGTCATTTTCACGCGCAGCGACCGAAAGGACATCAGGAAACTGGAAGACCTGCGGGGAAAGAATCTGATGGCCGTAGACAAGACTTCCCTGGGCGGCTTCCAGATGACCTGGAAAGAGCTGGAGAAGATCGGCATCAATCCCTACGAGGACACGGAAAGCCTGCAGTTCGGCGGCACACATGATGCCGTTGTGCAGGCAGTCCAGCACGGCAAGGCCGATGTGGGCACGGTGCGCACAGGCATACTCGAGAACCTGGCCGAGGGAGGCACAACCGCTGCCGGTGAATTCAGGATTCTGGGCGAGAAGAAAAATGCCCGGTATCCGTTCTCTCACAGTACGCAGCTCTATCCCGAATGGCCTTTCAGCCAGCTGCAGCACACGCCTGCACAACTCGCCCGGCGGGTTGCCGTCGCGCTGCTGCAGATGTCCCCCCTGGAGCCTGCAGCCCAGTGGGGCGAGTACGCCGGCTGGACCACACCACTGGAATACCAGCCGGTACACGATCTGTTGCGCGATCTGCATCTCCCTCCCTATGACCGTCCGGAGCGCTTCACCCTCAGCGACGCCATCGAAAAATACTGGTACTGGCTGCTGATCACCATGGCCTTCCTGCTGTTCATGCTGGTGATGACCAGCTGGGTCGTGCGTCTCAACCAGGCGCTGAAGAAATCGAAAAGCATGCTGGAGCGCCAGCACAACCTCATCCTCGATTCCGTAGCCGACGGAATCTATGGCGTGGATCTGCAGGGAAACGCGACTTTCATCAACAAGGCGGTTACCGAAATCACCGGCTGGCGGGCCAAAGATCTCATCGGCGCCAACCAACACCAGCTCCTGCATCACACCCGGCAGGACGGCAGCCCCAATCCAGGGACGGAATGCCCTGTATATCTCACATTTCGCGAAGGCAAACCCCGCTATGTGGAAGAAGACCTGTTCTGGAGAAGAGACGGCAATAGCATTCCGGTGGAGTACAGCAGCACCCCCATTCGCAATGAGCAGGGTGATATCGTCGGTTCGGTGGTTGTGTTTCGGGACATCAGCACGCGCAAGCAGGCTGCAGAGGCAGACCGCCAGTATCAGATGGAACTGGCCCACGTCGCCCGACTCAGTACCATGGGCGAAATGGCATCCGGCATGGCTCATGAGTTGAATCAGCCCCTTACCGCCATTGCCACCAGCGCCGATGCCTGCATCCGCCTGCTGGAATCCGGTACCCCACCTACCGACAAGGTAGTGGACGTTCTGGAAACCATCAGCACCCAGGCACGCCGCGCCGGCGGTATCATCCAGCAGCTGCGCCAGTTCGTACGCAAGGAAGAACCCCGCCATACCCAGGTTCAGATCAACCAGCTGATCGAGGAAGTGCTCCTGCTCCTGGAGCCCGAAATCCGCAAGGCAGGTATCCGCGTGGTTCGCGATCTGGATACGGAAATTCCCCTGGTGCATGCCCAGCATATTCAAATCGACCAGGTCATCCTGAACCTGATACGCAACGCTATCGAGGCCATGTCGGAAATCGACGAAGGCAAACGCATTCTGACGCTGCGGACCCGCTCCGCCGGCGGCAACGCCGTTATCACTTCCATCGAAGACACCGGCCCCGGTGCTGACAGGGAACTGCAGGACAAACTGTTCGATCCTTTCGTGACCAGCAAATCCCATGGCATGGGGCTGGGCCTGTCCATCAGCATGGCCATCATCAACGCCCACAACGGCAACCTTTACTATGACGCGCAGGGCCACAAGGGCGCCATATTCCGTTTTACCCTGCCCGTCAGCGAGGCCAGCAATGAGCAATAACGCGAGCACCATTTTCATCGTGGACGACGACACTCAGGTCCGCCAGGCACTGGCATTGCTTATGGAATCCGTGGGCCTGCAGGTCCAGACCTTTCCTTCCGCCGATGCCTATCTGGAAAACTTCGACCCGGAATCTCCCGGCTGCCTGATACTGGACGTGCGCATGCCCGGCATGAGCGGCCTGGAACTTCAGGCACGTCTCGCTGCCGAAATCATGCACCCGCCGGTCATCGTCATCACCGGTCACGGTGATGTACCCATGGCGGTGCGTGCGGTACAGGCAGGCGCCGTGGATTTCATCGAGAAGCCCTTCAATGACCAGGCCCTGCTCGACAGCGTTCACCGTGCACTGGATACCGATGCCAGACAGCGCGGCCGCGCCAGCAAACTGGCGGAAGTCAAGGCAAGACTGGCCTCACTGACACCCAGGGAGCAGCAGGTCATGAAAATGGTGGTTGCCGGCAAGCGCAACAAGGTCATTGCCCTGGATCTGTCCGTCAGCCAGTCAACCGTGGAAGCTCACCGGGCCAAAGTCATGGAGAAAATGCAGGCACAAAGCCTGTCTGAACTGATGCGAATGGTGCTGTCACTGGAAGACGATAATCCACATCCCGACTAGTTTGCGCGTGATTAGGGAAAACCCTAATCAATTTTCCTGTATCTGCCAATTCCCCTGCCCCATCAGTCGCTGCATACTCTCATCACGCCGACGCAAAACATCCATCAAGAGATACCGCGTTCGGCCGACGTGCAAACACACTAGTTTTGTAACCAACCGCAGAAGATTCCCGCCGACCCTGCCCTGGACAGGTCAACCGTGGAATGTACTGTGACATTAGTCCATAAATCCCTGGAGGATGTAATGACGAAACTCACCCAAAGGCTTGGCAAAACTGCCACTGCCCTGGCCCTGTGCACCGGGCTGGTGTTTTCCGCCCAGGCCAGCGCAGATGATATCGCCGCTGGCAAAGAAATCGCTTTCAGCCGCACCAAAGGCAACTGCCTGGCCTGTCACCATATCGAAGGTGGCAAGGTCGCAGGCACTATCGCACCGCCGCTGGTAGCTATGAAGGCCCGTTTCCCTGACAAAGCAAAGCTGCGTGCCCAGATCTGGGATTCCACTGTAGGCACCCCCAACAGCATCATGCCACCCATGGGTCGCCACAGGATTCTTTCCGAGAAAGAAATCGATCTGGTGACTGATTTTATCTACAGTCTGTAACAGCGGACGCAAGAGGACAGAAATCATGAAGAAAATGCTTACCCTGTTGCTTTCCGCTGGTCTGGTGGCAACTGCAACACAGGCAATGTCCAGCCCGAAAGAGGACCTGGCACATTTCCGTACCTATTTCGAACAACGCTTCCCCGGCATTCAGCTCAATGAATTCGGTAATGGCCCCTACGCACTGGACGCCAGCAAACGCCTGCAGTGGGAGTCTATGGAAGAATTCCCTCCTTATGAGGAATACGTGGACAAGGGCCGCGAGATCTGGGAAACCCCGTTCAAGAACGGCAAGAGTTTCGCCAGCTGCTTCGGCAAAGACGCTTCGAAAGTGCGCCCAAAATACCCGCATTGGGACAAGGCCAGCGGCAAGGTCGTTACCCTTGAAGGCGACATCAACAAATGCCTGAAAGCCAACGGTGAAAAACCTTTCGGCTGGAAGAAAGGAAAAATCGCACATCTCGGCGCTTTCCTGGGCTACGAAGCCCGCGGTCAGAAGACCAACGTGGTCGTTCCCAACGATCCCAAGGCACTGCAGGCTTATGAAGACGGCAAACACTTCTTCTATGCCAAGCGCGGCCAGCTGAACATGGCCTGTGCTGACTGTCATGTCTACTATGCCGGACAGCGTATTCGCGGCAACGTGCTGAGTGCGGCTCTGGGCCAAACCACTCACTTCCCTGTATACCGCGCCAAATGGGCGAAGAAAGGCAAAGGCGACGGCCTTGGCACCCTGCATCGCCGCTATGGCGGCTGTAACAAGCAGGTCCGCGCCCGTCCTTTCAAGGCACAAGGCAAGGAATACCGCAATTTGGAATTCTTCCACACCTACATGTCAAACGGTCTGGAAATCAACGCACCAGGTTACCGCGAGTAACGGGGAGACAAACAAATGAAAAAACTAATCGCAGAACTAATCGCAGCATTTGGCCTGGCCCTGTTCATAACAGGTTGCAACGCCACCACACCAGACAAACCCGCCAGCAAGCAGGCGCAGTATGAGGCCGCGCTGAAAAACGCCCAGGCAGCAGTCGACAAGGCCGCTTCCGTCGGCGGCGAATGGCGGGATATCCGCTGGAAGAAATCCAAAAAGAAATATCTGCCCAGCGCCATCGAAGCCGCCAAGGCCGGCGACTATGACAAGGCGCTCAAGCTGCTGGACATCGTGCAATTCCAGGCAGAGGCAGGATACAAGCAGGCCATGGCGCAGAAAAATGCCGGCCCCCGCTTCTAAGATCCTCGAGCATCTGACAACAACAGATCCAATCATTTAATGGAGAAGTAATCATGAGTCTTAATCAGAAACGCCGTGTATTCCTCAAGGGATCAGTGGCTGCAGGAACCCTCGGCACTGCCGCCGGTCTGCTTACTCCCGGTGCCGTACTGGCGGCCTGGAACAAGAATGCATTCACTGCCAAAGGCATCGATGAAGCCATCGCCGCCGCTGACGGCAGCCCAACCACCACGCCTTCCAAGGACATCACCATCAAGGCACCGGATATTGCTGAAAACGGCGCTGTCGTACCCGTGTCCGTTGCCACCAAGATGGACGGTGTCGATTCCATCACCCTGCTGGTAGAGAAAAACTCCACGCCTCTGTCTGCTGTTTTCCACCTGCCGAAAGGCACTCTGCCTGATGTGTCAACCCGCGTAAAAATGGGCAAGACCGGCGATGTCATCGCTGTCGTCAAGGCTAACGGCAAACTGTATTCCGCACGCAAAAGCGTAAAAGTCACCATTGGCGGCTGCGGCGGCTGATCAACTGAAGAGGCAACAAAATGGCTAAATCAATCAAAATCCGGGCAAAGTCCAAAGGCGGCATCACCACTGTCAAGGCACTGATCACCCATCCCATGGAAACCGGTCTGCGCAAGAACAAGAAGACCGGCAAACTGATTCCTGCCCACTTCATCCAGGAAGTGGTGTGCAAGCACAACGGCAAACCCGTTATCAACTGCGAATGGGGCGGTTCCGTTTCCAAAAACCCCTATCTGGCATTCAAGTTCAAAGGCGGCAAGAAAGACGACAGCATTGAACTGAGCTGGAAAGACAACATGGGTAAGGGCGACTCCATCACCGCTAAGATCCGCTAGTCTTTAATCAGTACCCTTGCCCTTTCCCACCACGGAAAGGGCATATTCCTGAGCTCCGGAAATCACTCCGGGGTTCAGGAATATTTACACATGACTCACAGGACATTCTTCAATGACCATATCAAGACGAGAATTTGTAAGGCTGATGAGCCTTGCCGGCGCCGCTGGCATGCTCCCCACATCGGCATTTTCGGCAGCAAAAAAACCTTCTGATCTGTACGAAGTGCCCAAATTCGGCAATGTCTGCCTCATGCACATGACAGACTGCCATGCACAGCTGAATCCCATCTATTTCCGCGAACCCAGCGTCAATCTGGGTATCGGCGCAGCAAAGGGCAAGCCGCCCCATATCGTCGGCAAGAATTTCCTGAAATACTACGATATTGCTCCCAACAGCATCGAATCCCATGCGTTCACCTACCTGGACTTCGACAATGCCGCAAAAAAATACGGCAAGGTTGGGGGGTTCTCCCACCTGGCAACACTGGTCAAGCGATTGCGTGCCGAACGTGGCGACGGCAACAGCATTCTTCTCGACGGTGGTGACACTTGGCAGGGTTCCGGTACAGCATTCTGGACCCGTGGCAAGGACATGGTCGGCGCCTGCAATCTTCTGGGTGTGGATGTCATGACAGGCCACTGGGAATTCACCTACCTGGACAAGGAAGTCATCGCCAACATCGGTGCATTCAAGGGCGAATTCGTGGCCCAGAATGTGAGCGTCAACGACGATGCGCTGTTCGATTACAAGTTCGCCGATTTTGCCGGCTTCGACGAAGACTCGGGCCTTGCCTTCAAGCCCTACAGCATGAAATCCGTGAACGGCATGCGCGTGGCCGTTATCGGTCAGGCTTTTCCCTACACCCCTATCGCCAATCCCCAGCGCTTCATTCCTGACTGGACCTTCGGCATCCAGGACGAGCGTATGCAGTCCATGGTCAACCACGTGCGGGAAACCGAGAAACCGGACCTGGTGGTTGTCATTTCCCACAACGGTATGGATGTTGACCTCAAGATGGCCTCCCGTGTGAGCGGCATCGACGTCATCTTCGGCGGCCACACTCACGATGGCGTACCCCGCCCGGTGGAAGTGAGCAACAAGGGCGGCAAGACCCTGGTGACCAATGCGGGATCCAACGGCAAGTTTCTTGCTGTCATGGACCTGGATGTGCGCAAGGGCAAACTCAAGGACTACCGCTACCGACTGGTACCCGTGTTCTCCAATATGCTCGAAGCCGACAAGGAAATGCAGACCTATATCGAAAAAGTCCGCGCTCCTTACAAGGACAAACTGGAGAAGAAACTCGCCGTGGCCGGCGAAACCCTGTACCGTCGCGGCAACTTCAACGGCACCTTCGACCAGATCATCTGCGATGCTCTGAACAAGGTCAACGATGCGCAGATCTCCCTGTCGCCCGGCTTCCGCTGGGGCACCACCGTGCTGCCCGGTCAGGACATCACCATGGATCATGTCATGGACCAGACCTGCATCACTTACCCGGAAACCTATCGCCGTGAAATGACCGGTGAAGAAATCAAGGCCATCCTCGAAGATGTGGCAGACAACCTGTTCAACACAGACCCTTACTATCAGCAGGGTGGCGATATGGTACGCGTCGGCGGACTGGACTATGTCTGCGAGCCCGGACAAACCATGGGCAAGCGCGTCACCAACATGACTCTGGATAACGGCACCAAGATCGAAGCCAACAAGAAATACATGGTTTCCGGCTGGGCTACCGTAGGCTCCAAATCACCGGGCCGCCCCATCTGGGATGTGGTCGCAGACTACCTGAAAGAACAGGGCACGGTAAAGATCAAGAAGCTCAACACCCCCAAGCTGGTTGGCGTGAAAGGCAATCCCGGCATCGCCAGCTGACACAACCCCTTTATCCCCTCCCTCCTATTGGGATTGGCACCTTCGGGTGCCTTTTTTTATCTCCAGGGATGGAGTGTATGCTGCGAAAGGCCAGGGATGGCCGTAGCGGCGCATGTACACAGGATGTACGGGCAGATAACTGCTCCCTGCGTGATCTGCACTTCCGCCGTCCTTGGCGGTCGTATGCTGCGAAGCAGGGATGCCGAGAGCAGTATTCTTCAATGCGGCACGACCTTCCAACCGTCAACAGCGCACCCGATCAGAACGGTATGCCTACTGGCATGGCAGACAGCCATGATCAACTGGCTGCCGGACACTGCACAAGGGCTGAATTTAGTAGGATGTGGTGGACCTGTGAACCGCATCGAATTATACCCGCGTGCCCTCTTGATGCGGTTCGTGCCTCACCGCATCCTACTGAGCTGAATAATTTTTCACCACAATTTGCTCGTGCCAGAATTAATCAGAACTTCCTTAGGGTTAGTCGAGTAGATCGGCCATTGCTGGCTTTCACCCTCACAGAACCGGACGTGCGGATTTCCCGCATCCGGCTCTTCCGAGCAGGTCACCCGGATTGAGCGGGAGCCAATTGTCTGGGC
>NZ_JBHNMF010000077.1:0-10067 GCF_048562965.1 Thiolapillus sp.
CTACCAGCCTTCGCTTCGCTCTCCATGGCTGTCAGCGGAAGTTCGCCCACCTGCTGAAACTGTTCGAAAAATACGGTGACAAATACGGCTTCGATGCACTGGCGCTGGCTGCCCAGGGATATCAGGAATCCGAACTTAATCAGCAGCGCAAAAGCCATCGCGGCGCGGTGGGGATCATGCAACTGCTGCCCAGCACGGCCGCGGACAAGAACGTGGGCATCAGGGACATCTCCACGGAAGAAAACAATATCCACGCAGGCGCCAAGTACATGGCCTTCCTGCGTGACCGTTATTTTTCAGACCCGGCCATCAAGCCCGATGACCGCATGGCATTTGCCTGGGCTGCCTACAATGCCGGGCCGGCGAAGGTCAGAAAGATGCGCGCCAAGGCAAAAGCCATGGGGCTGAACCCCAATGTCTGGTTCGGCAACGTGGAGATTGCAGCAGGCAAGATCGTCGGCAGGGAAACCGTGCGCTATGTCGCCAATATCTACAAGTACTATGCCGCCTACAAACTGCTGGTCGAGCTGCATCCGGACAAGAGCATTCTGTAGACCCTGACCATACATGATCCTGCTGGCCTCACAATCACCCCGACGCCGCGAACTGCTGAACCAGATCGGCATCGCTCACGAAGTCATTCCCGCAGACGTGGATGAAACGCCACTGGGAAACGAATCACCGCTGGCATATGTGCGGCGCATCACACTGGCCAAGGCCACCGCCGGTGCAGCGCGAAGCCCTGGCCAGCCCGTGCTGGCAGCGGATACCTGCGTGGTGGTGAACGATACCATCCTCGGCAAACCGGATGACAGAGAACACGCCATCCGGATGCTGCGGCAACTGTCAGGCACCACCCACGAGGTGCATACCGGCGTGGCCCTGTTTCACGACGGGCAGCAGCACTACCGGCTCAGCAGCAGCCATGTACGTTTCTGCCCTGTCAGCGAAGCACAGGCCCGGCGTTACTGGGCGACGGGAGAGCCCGCCGACAAGGCCGGCGCCTATGCCATACAGGGATACGGCGCACTGTTCATCGAACACATTTCCGGCAGCTACTCGGGCATCATGGGACTGCCCCTGTACGAAACCGGACAAATACTGGCGAATGCCGGCCTGCTGGCGGTGTAAGATAATGCCATGAGCGAAGAAATCCTGATCAACGTCACTCCCCCCGAAACGCGGGTTGCCCTCATCGAGAACGGTATCGTCCAGGAGGTGCTGATCGAACGCAGCTCCAACCGCGGGCTGGTGGGCAATATCTACAAGGGCAAGGTCTGCCGCGTGCTGCCCGGTATGCAGGCCGCTTTCGTCGAAGCCGGCCTGGCAAGGGCTGCTTTTCTCCATGCCGCAGACATCAGCAATACCAACGGCGACAAGTCCACGGACATCACCCAGCTGGTCCGTGAGGGCAGCTATGTGGTCGTGCAGGTGGTAAAGGACCCCCTGGGCTCCAAGGGTGCGCGGCTGACCACCAACATTTCCATTCCCTCACGCTATCTGGTGTTCATGCCCAACAGCACCACCACGGGCATTTCCCAGAAAATCGAGGATGACGAGGAACGCCAGCGTCTGAAAACCATACTCCACGAAGTATCGGAGGAATGTGGACTGAAAGGCGGCTTCATCGCCCGTACCGCAGCGGAAGGTATCGATGCCGAGGAACTGCGCACCGACATGCTGTTCCTGCAGCGCCTGTGGCAATCCATCCAGGAGAAAGCCAGCAATACCAACGCCATCAAGATCATTCACGAAGACCTGCCGCTGGCCCTGCGTGCATTGCGCGACCTGGCCGGTCCCGACGTGGAAAAGATCAGCATCGATTCGCGTTCCACCTGGGAAAAGGCGCTGAATTTCGCCGAAAAATTCAACAAGGACATTGCGGCACTGGTGAAATACTATCCCGGCGAGCGTCCCCTGTTCGATCTCTACAATGTGGAGGACGAGATCCATAAGGCCCTGGCCCGCAGGGTGGACCTGAAATCCGGTGGCCACCTGATCGTGGACCAGACCGAGGCCATGACCACCATCGACGTCAACACCGGCGGTTTCGTGGGTCATCACAACCTCGAGGAAACCATCTTCAAGACCAATCTGGAAGCAGCCCAGGCCATCTGCCGCCAGCTGCGGCTGCGCAACCTCGGCGGTATCATCATCATCGACTTCATCGACATGGCGGAGCAGGAACACAAACGCCAGGTGATGCGCGCGCTGGAACGCTGTCTTGCCCGTGATCACGCCCGCACCACCATCTGCGAGGTATCTTCACTGGGGCTGGTGGAAATGACCCGCAAGCGCACCCGCGAATCCCTGGAGCATGTGCTGTGCAACGACTGCCCCACCTGCAACGGCCGGGGCTACATCAAGACAGCGGAAACCACCTGCTACGAAATCTTCCGCGAAATCCTGCGCGAAGCCCGCCAGTTCGAGAGCCAGTCGCTGCTGGTGCTGGCATCGCCCGAAGTGGTGGACAGGCTGCTGGACGAGGAATCCCAGGATCTGGCGGAACTGGAACAGTTCATCGGCAAGCCCATCCGCCTCCAGGCCGAGACCCTCTACACACAGGAGCAATACGACGTGGTGCTGGTTTGATCCTTTGGGAGTTCTTCAAGCGCCTGATGGCGAGCATCACCGAGCTGCTGTACATCATCATCCTCGGTGCAGCGGCAAAAGTACTGGTCTTCGGCTTTGCCCTGTACGCCGAAAACAACAAGCAGACCATCCAGGAGTGGGCCAGCGCCATCGTCGGCGCGCAGGTGCATTTCAGCAAGATAGAAACCTACTGGGCGGGCGTCACCCCCCGCATCTGGGTGCGCCAGCTTTCCATTGGCGACGAGGAAAGACTGACCCTGGGTGATGTACTGGTGGGCATGAACCTGGGCGCGCTGCCCTGGTGGAAGGAAAACCTGCCCATCAACATCCATCTCAAGGGCACCGAAGTACAGATACTCCGGGACAAGGCAGGCAAGACCCGCATCCTGGGCATGCTCAAGCCCACGGGCGCCAACCTGCCCACCTACATCTTTCTCGAAGACGCCACCATCGATGTGCGCGACGAAAAGCGCGGCGCCCATATTCACCAGCAGCATCTGGCCATCAAACTTTTCACGCGGGGCGATCACAGCAGCCTGAGCATCAGCTCCAGGGAGCAGGGCTTTCAGGTACGTGCGGAAATCGACGGCTCCATCAACGGGGGTGACTGGTCCGGTACTTTCTGGTCCCGGGGAGAGGGGCTCAAGACCGAGCAGCTGCTGCAGGCCTATCTTCCGCAAGGTTATCTGCTGAGCGATCTTCAGCTGAATTTTCAGGCCTGGAGCTACTGGCAGCAGGGACAGCATCTCACGACCAGGGGGCAGCTCGACCTGGACAAAGTGAGCCTTTATACACCGGACAAGCAGGTGCTGGTACTGGACAGCCTGCAGGGTGACCTGCTGTACGAGAAGCACGACCAGGACTGGAAACTACAGTTAAAGGACTTCCAGCTGAGCGTCAATGGCTACCCCTGGCGCGACACTGGCATGGCGGCGCTGATGCAGCAGGAGAAACTGCTGCTGGGCATCTCCCGGATCGACCTGGAGGGCGCAGCCAGGCTGCTGCCCCTGCTCCCCCGCGACAAACCCCTGAGAAACCACCTCGAAGCCATTGCTCCGAAAGGGCTGCTGTCTGACATCCGCATCAACCTGGATCTGGGTGAACCGGAGATACTTCCGGTTTTTCGTGCAAACTTTGCACATCTGTCCTTTCTGCCCTGGGAAAAGCTTCCCGGCGTAAACAATTTCAGTGGCACGTTCATGGCCCAGAAGGATCTGGCGCACCTGATACTGGATACCAGGGATGCACAGGTGCTGTTCAAGACGCTGTTCCGCCAGCCACTTCCTCTAAAGCGGCTTGTGGGGGATATTTTCTGGCAGGGTCGGGATACAGAAAACTGGACGCTGTACACCGACCACCTGCTGGCAGACTCACCCGACCTGCAGACTGTCAGCCGTCTGCGGGTGGACAAGGCACCGAACAGACCAGCGGTCATGGATGTACAGACAGATTTCCGCAACGGCAGGGGTGAACATGCCGGGCTGTACTATCCGGCAGGCATCATGAGCGACAAGCTCGTGGGCTGGCTGGATGCCGCCATCGTTTCCGGTCGTGTGCCTCAGGGCAGTTTCCTGTTTCACGGTCCGCTGGCCAGGGGGCATTTCCCTTTCCACAAGACCCATGACGGCCACTTTGAAGTGCTGTTCGATGTGGAAGATCTGAAGCTGGCCTACCAGGCCGACTGGCCGCCCCTGGAGGGCACCCGGGCAAAGGTACGCTTTCACAACAATGACCTGACTATAGAGGCAGACAAGGCGCGTATTTACAACACCCAGGTTCGCCGCGCTACGGCTGGCATTGCTTCTCTCAAGCCGCTCAAGCCCCTGGTGGTCAAGGGCAGAACGAAAGGCCCGCTCAGGGATTTTCTGCGACTCCTGCGTGATACACCACTGAAAACCAGTCTCGCCAAACGGGTGGCTGGACTGGCGGTCGCAGGCAGGGCCGATGCCCGTATCCAGCTCAACCTCCCCCTGCCTCCCCGCAGGAAAACACCGCCCACTTTCCGGGTGGCTCTGGACTTCGGGCGAGGCGCCTCCCTGACACTGCTGGAGCAGAAGCTGCAGCTGGACGATCTGCGCGGCAAACTGCTGGTATCCGAGCGTGGCCTGGTGGCCGAAGATATTCGCGCCAGGGCATTGGGAGCGGAAATCACCGTTTCGGTGAACCCCGTCAAAAACAAAACCGTGGTGGAAGCACAGGGCAAGGTTTCCGGCCACGGGCTGGTTAAACAGTATCCGCAGCTCGCCCCCATGAATCCCGAAGGTGCCGCAGACATCAGCCTCAAGCTGGACATCCCTGGCCTGGCCGCCCCACCGGACGCTCCCACCATACTGCACATACGGTCAGACCTGCGGGGCATGGCGCTGCACCTGCCGCCTCCCGTAGACAAGAAGGCAGCCACACCCATTCCCCTGCGGCTGGATATGCTGCTGGGCAGCGACAACACGTTGAACACCCTGAAATACGGCAACATCCTCGGGGTGACCTACAAGCAGGAAAAAGCACACAAACCGGAATTACTCGTGAAAATCACCTCCCTGGCGGTGAAAAGCTGGATAAAGCACTTCAGCGATAACAGCCATGAGCACGGCCTGTCCTCGGTACAGCCGGGTCACATCCGCGTGGAAACCGACAGACTGGATGCCGATATCCTCGAAGCATCTGCTTTCATGCTGGATCTCAGACAGAGCAACGGGCTGTGGAAAGGAACGGTGGAAGCCGACAATATCGCCGGCCACATCGAATTTTCCCAGAACCGCCCTGATCGCCCCTTCGTCCTGGAACTGGAAAAGCTGTACCTGCAGACCCGTGACAAAGACCAGCCGGACAGCAAGACTGCCTCTACGGAAAAACTGCTGCCTGCCGATTTTCCCACCATAAGGCTTACCAGCAGGAAGCTGCGCCTGAACAAGGCGAACCTGGGCAAGCTGGAATTCATAACCCGCAAGGATGGAGCAAACCAGGTCATCGAAAAACTGGATGCCCACGGCAAGCTGGCCGACATTTCCATTCACGGCAGCTGGGAATACAGCGGCGGCGGCACGACCTGGATGAAAGGCATTATCACCACGGACAACATGGGAAAACTGCTGCGAAAAGCCCTGAAAATGGATTTTCTTTCCGGCAGCAAAACCTATCTCAGTTTCGACCTCAACTGGCCGGGGGCGCCCTTCCAGCCCAACATCCCACAAATGCAGGGTGAGGCCCAGCTGGACATGGCGGCGGGCCGCTTCCTGAATTTCAAACCCGGCCTGGCGCGGGTGCTGGGGCTGGTCAACTTCGATTCCCTGTACCGGCGCCTGAAGCTGGATTTCAAGGATGTCTATCAGAAGGGCATGGCCTTCGACACCATCATGGGCAACTTCCAGTTTGATGCCGGGCAGATGTATACCAACAACCTGGAAATTCTCGGACCTTCGGCCACCATACTCATTGCCGGCAGTATCGATCTGGTCAATGAAACCTACGACCAGATCCTGTCTGTTTCGCCCCGGCTGGATGCCACTTTGCCCGTAGCCAGCGCCATTGCGGGGGGGCCCGCGGCCGGCCTGGTGGTATTGCTGGCGCAACAGGCATTTGCGAAAAAGCTGCAGAAGATCCAGCGCATCACCTATAACGTCAGCGGCACCTGGGATGATCCCAAACTCACCAGGCACTCGAGCAAGGGAGAGGAAAAAATCGATTCATCCGTACTGAACCCGTGATTTCAGCGGACATGGGAAGCGATGCGGCATTCCGCGCCTCGTGTTATTCTTCTTCCAAATCAGTCACAAACAAATCCAAGCCCATACATAATGACAGATAACCTATTCAAAGCCGCCTGCATCCAACTCGCTTCCGGCTCCAACGTCAATGCCAACCTGCTCGAAGCACAGCGGCTGATGGAACATGCTGCCCGCGAAGGCGCGCGCCTGATCGTACTGCCCGAGAACTTTGCCTACATGGGCGCCAGCTGCCAGGACATGCTGCGCATCAGAGAAGAAGACAACGACGGACCGATACAGCATTTCCTGTCCCAGATCTCGCAAAAACTGGGGGTCTGGCTGGTGGGAGGCACCCTGCCCATCGCCAGTCAGACCAGTGACAAGCTACGCGCCGCCTGCCTGCTGTACAACGACCAGGGACAGCGGGTCGCCCGCTACGACAAGATGCACCTGTTCGATGTCAACCTGGTGGAAACCGACGAGCAATACGTGGAATCGGAAACCATCGAACCCGGCGATGAACTCTGCGTGGTGGACACGCCGTTCGGCAAGCTCGGTCTTTCCGTCTGTTACGACCTGCGCTTCCCGGAAATGTACCGTGCGCTGCTGGACCAGGGCATGGAACTGATCGCCCTGCCCGCGGCCTTCACCGCCATGACCGGCGCCGCCCACTGGGACGCCCTGCTGCGTGCCCGCGCCATCGAAAATCTCTGCTTCGTGCTCGCCGCTGCCCAGGGCGGCTTCCACATCAGCGGCCGCAAGACCTGGGGCCACAGCATGATCGTGGACCCCTGGAGCAACAAGCTGGCGGAACAGACCAGCGGCAACGGTCCTGTCATCGCGGAAATCAACCGGGACTTTCTGCAGGCCACCCGGCGCAATTTTCCCAGCCTGCAGCACCGCCGTTTTCACTGTACATAACCGAGCAAACCATCACCATGAGCAACACCCTCGACCTGGCCCGGGAGACCCTGCTGTCTCCCGCTGGCATCGACGATCACCATCTTCAACGCATCATGAACCAGCTCATGAGCAGCCGGCTGGATGCCGCAGACCTGTATTTCCAGTACAGCCGCCAGGAGTCCTGGGTTCTCGATGACGGCATCATCAAGGAAGGCAATTTCAACCTGGAGCAGGGCGCCGGGCTGCGCGCCATCAGCGGTGAGAAAACCGGCTTCGCCTACACCGAAGACCTGCACCTGGAAAACCTGCTGGAAGCCGCTTCCTGCGCCCACGCCATCACCCATGCGGGCCAGAGCGGCCGTATCGCCATAACCGGCGCCAGGGCAGTTCAGCCACTCTATCCGGCCCTGAATCCCCTGGAAAGCCTGCCCGACGAACGCAAGATCGATCTGCTGAAGCAGCTGGACGCTGCCGCCAGAGCCGCGGATCCCCGGGTGAAACAGGTCACCGTCAACCTGGTTGCTAACCACGATACCATTCTGGTCATGGACAACCAGGGGCATCTCGCCGCCGACATGCGTCCCCTGATCCTGTGCTATGTGAACGTCATCGTCGAAGAGAATGGACGCCGTGAGCAGGCAGGAACCGGCGGGGGCTGCCGTGGCCCCCTGACCTGGCTGCTGGAGGAAGACCGCGCCCTGGGCTATGCCCGGGAGGCGGTTCGCCAGGCTCTGGTGAATCTGGAAGCCATCAATACCCCTGCAGGCGCCATGACCGTGGTGCTGGGACCGGGATGGCCAGGCATACTGCTGCACGAGGCCGTGGGCCATGGCCTGGAAGGCGATTTCAACCGCAAGGGGCTGTCGGCCTTCTCCGGGCGTATCGGCGAAAAGGTCGCCTCGCCCCTGTGCACCGTGGTGGACGATGGCACCCTACCGGGCCGCCGCGGTTCCCTCACCGTGGACGATGAAGGCACCCCCGCCAGCAATACCGTACTCATCGAGAACGGCATTCTCAAAGGCTATATGCAGGACAAGCTGAACGCCCGCCTCATGGGCATGGAGCCCACGGGCAACGGGCGGCGCGAATCCTACGCCTACCTGCCTCTGCCGCGCATGACCAACACCTACATGCTCCCCGGCGAGCACGAGCCGGAAGAAATCATCCGTTCCGTAAAGAAAGGCCTGTACGCCGTGAACTTCGCGGGCGGTCAGGTGGACATCACCTCGGGCAAGTTCGTGTTCTCCCTGAGCGAGGCCTATCTCATCGAAGACGGAAAGATCACTGCGCCGGTGAAAGGCGCCACCCTCATCGGCAATGGCGCCGAGGTGCTCACCCGGGTGAGCATGCTGGGCAACGATCTGGCCCTGGATCAGGGCGTCGGCGTTTGCGGCAAAGACGGACAGAGCGTTCCTGTGGGCGTGGGCCAGCCCACCATGAAAGTCGATGAAATCACCGTGGGAGGTACAGCAGTATGAGCAGCATAGAACAGCTCGAATCCATGGTCGCTGATCTTCTCGCCGAGGCAAAGAAGCTGGGCGCTAGCGCGGCGGACGCCGCCGTATCCAGCAGCGCCGGCCTGTCCGTCACCGTGCGCCTGGGCGAAGTGGAAACCATCGAACATACCCGCGATCAGGGCCTGAGCATCAGCGTGTATTTCGGCAAACGCAAGGGGTCGGCGAACACCACGGACCTCAAGCCCGCTGCCCTGCGAGAAGCCGTGAGCAAGGCCTGCACCATCGCCCGTTACACTTCCGAAGACGCGTGCGCCGGCCTGGCCGACCCGGAGCTGCTGGCCCGGGACTATCCGGAACTGGATCTGCATCATCCCTGGGATATCGACACGGACCAGGCCCATGACCTGGCCCTGGAAGCCGAACAGGCTGCCCGCGATTACGACGAACGTATCAGCAATTCCGAAGGCGCCACCCTGAATACGCAGAGCGGCAGTTTCATTTACGGCAACAGCAACGGTTTCGTGGGCGGCTATCCCACCAGCTGCCATACCCTCAGCTGCGTGGTGCTGGCCCAGGATGGCGACTGTATGCAGCGGGACTACAGGTATGACAGCCGACGGGACTGGCGCGAACTGCTGTCTCCCGAAGCTATCGGCAGGAAGGCTGCCGCCAATGCCGTGGCCAAGCTCAATGGCCGCAAGCTGGGCACCCGCCAGGCGCCGGTGATCTTCCGCGCCGACATTGCATCCCACCTGCTGCGCAGCCTCACCGGCGCCCTGCGCGGCCATGCCCAGTACCGCCAGTCCAGCTTCCTGCTGGACAGCCTGGGACAGCAAATCTTTCCCGACTGGGTGAAAGTCACGGAAGATCCCCATATTCCCAGGGGTCTGTCCAGCGCTCCCTTCGACAACGAAGGCGTGGCCACCAACCCCAAGGCCATCATCGACCAGGGCGTCATCCAGACCTACCTCCTGGACAGCTATTCCGCCTGCAAGCTGGGACTGCAGACCACTGGCAATGCCGGCGGGGTACGCAACCTAGCCATCACCACCGGCGACCTGAGTCTGGAACAGATGCTCCGGGAAATGGGCAGCGGCCTGCTGGTCACCGAACTCATGGGCCAGGGCGTGAATGCCGTCACCGGCGACTACTCCCGGGGCGCGGCGGGCTTCTGGGTGGAAAACGGTGAGATCCAGTATCCGGTGGAAGAAATCACCATCGCCGGCAACCTGAAAGACATGTACCGCCAGTTGCTCGCCGTGGGCAACGACACCGACATTCCCGGCAGCGTGCATACCGGCTCCTGGTGGGTGGAACAGATGACCGTCGCAGGGGAATGAAACCGGTTCAAAGAAAAATTGCTCCAGATCATTGAAAGCAGCCACCACGAAGGACTATGCTAACTTTTATG
>NZ_JBHNMF010000078.1:0-10055 GCF_048562965.1 Thiolapillus sp.
TGTGCATTCCCGCGGCAGCAGGTTCTATATCGATGATTCGGATCTGGAGTCCAAGTCCACCTTCAGCTTGCCGGGGCAACTGTTCGCCCTGCAGTCGGGACAGCTCAAGAGCACAGCGCCGGTGCTGACTCTGCCGGTGGGCAACTGACGGAGGCAGGCAAGTTGAAAATACCGTCACGCACCAACATCCGCCATGAATGCGGCGACACTTACTACAACCGTGGCGCATCTTACCAACGCCATGGCGCCGTGCTGGAATTGCAGATCAAGCGGGAAGCCGCCAACGAAGTCTTTTTCGAAGCCAGCACCCGCGGCTCCAGCCCTCAGCCTTACCAGCAGGAAGTGCATCTCCAATACCATGGTAAACACTGCAGGGTGGAAGGCTTTTGCAGCTGCCCCGTGTACTACAACTGCAAGCATGTGGTTGCCGCCTGCCTGGAATTCATCGAGAAAAAGCGCCAGCAACCCGTGGCGGGTGAAGGCCTGTCACAATGGTTGCGGAACCTGGAAGACAGCGCCCCCAAATCAAACCCGAATGCCCGTGAGGAAATGGGTGAATTTCTGGCCTTTGTCCTGGTTCCAGGCACTCAACCTCTGGAATATGACGTGGAATTCAAGGTGGTGCGCCGTCTCAAGAACGGCCTGTTGGGCAAATCCCGGACACCCCAAATCCATACCCTGATCCACGCCTACAACAAACCCCGCTATATCAAAGCCGGCGACGAAGAAATCATCGAACTGATCCGTATCAGCCAGGGCAACGCCTGGAATCATTTCCCCCTGCGCGGCCCGGCAGGTGCTCTGGCGCTGGAAAAAATGGTTCGTGCCGGCCGCTGTTTTCTGCTCGAACTCGATGATGAACGTCATGCGCAATGGGACGACCACAAGCGCCAGATGCAGCTGAAATGGCAACCTCATCCTTCCGTGGCGCTGGAACTGAAGGTGGGCGTGGAAGATGGCGGCCGGATCGCTCTGATGGATCCTGTCAGCTTCATCGACACCGACAGCAATACGATCGGACGCCTGGAAACCGGCAGCTTCAACCTGGCACAGATCCGGCAGCTGATGAGAGCACCCCTACTGGGAGAAACAGAAGCATGCCAGCTCAGCCGTGAGCTGCTGCTCGAACATCCCGGACTGGCACTGCCGCCGCCGGTGGAACTTCCCGTCGTCCGCATTGAGGATGTGCTTCCCACACCACGGCTGATCCTATGCAAAGGCAATACGCCCTATGGCTCCGACCATCTGGCCGAACTGCAGTTCGACTACGATGGGCATAGCATCCCGCCATTGCCGGTCGTAGAAATGAGCGTCAGTGATGACCGGCAGCAACTGATTCAGGTGCAGCGGGATCTGGCTGCCGAGAGCGACGCCGCTGTCACCCTGGAGATACTGGGCTTCCAGCTGCTGATGCTGGATGACAGCCGCCTGACAGGTTTTCTGCCTGCCGACTCACTAACAGAGAGCGCCGCGCAATGGAAAACCCTTCTGGACCAGGCCCTGCCCGAACTCGAGGAACAGGGCTGGCAGATCGTCATGGACGATTCCTTCAGCCTGGGCTTCCACGAGGCGGAAAGCTGGTGGGGCGAGCTGGATGAACAGGACAACGGCTGGTTCTCCATGAGCCTGGAAGTGGAAATCCAGGGCCAGCGTCTGCCGCTGCTGCCCCTGCTCGGTCCGGTGATCGAAGCCTATGATCCAGACAATCTACCCGAAGCCCTGCAGGTCCCCCTGGGCGACAGCCAGTATCTGAGCGTACCGGGGGAGAAACTCCGCCCCTGGCTGGAGACCATCATCGAACTGTTCGACAGCGAGCCGCAAGACAGGCTGGAACTGTCCCGCTTCGACGCCGCCCTGCTGGCCGACCTGGATGAACAAAGTGACATGCGCTGGCAGGGCGGCGAGCATTTGCGCGAGCTGGGCAGGCGCCTGAAAAACTTCAAGGCCATCGAAGCTGTGCCACCACCCAAGGGCTTCACCGGCACCCTGCGCGACTACCAGAAAACCGGCTACGACTGGCTGCATTTCCTCGCCGACTACGGCCTGGCGGGCATACTGGCTGATGACATGGGGCTGGGCAAGACGGTGCAGACTCTGGCTTTTCTCGCCAGCCAGAAACAGCAGGGCAAGCTGGAGCAGCCCGCCCTGATCATCGCCCCCACCAGCCTCATGAGCAACTGGCGGCGCGAAGCCCGGACCTTTACCCCGGACCTGAAGGTGCTGGTGCTGCAAGGGCCAGAGCGCCATGAGCGCTTCGAACAGATGGAAAATCACGACCTGATCCTCACCACCTACCCCCTGCTGCCCCGGGACAAGGAAAAGCTGCTGGCCCACCGCTACAGCTTCCTGATCCTGGACGAGGCCCAGGTGGTGAAAAACCCCAAGGCCCAGGCCGCGCGCATCGTGCGCCAGATCGATGCCGGGCAGCGCCTCTGTCTCACCGGCACCCCCATGGAAAACCATCTGGGCGAACTCTGGGCGCAGTTCGATTTTCTCATGCCCGATTTTCTTGGCGACCAGACCACCTTCAAGCGTCTGTACCGCACCCCCATCGAGAAACACGGCGACGAGGAACGGCAGGCGCGGCTGCGGCGGCGCATCGCCCCCTTCATGCTGCGCCGCCGCAAGGACGAAGTGGAAAAGGATCTGCCTGCCAAGACCGAAATCATCCGCAGCGTGCCCCTGGGCAAATCCCAGTCCGCCCTGTACGAAACCATCCGCCTGAGCATGGAAAAGAAAGTGCGCGAGGCCATTGCCAGCAAGGGTCTGGCACGCAGCCATATCACCATACTGGACGCCCTGCTCAAGCTGCGCCAAACCTGCTGCGATCCGCGCCTGCTCAAGCTCAAGCAGGCCGCCAAGGTGAAGGAATCGGCCAAGCTGGATCTGCTCATGTCCCTGCTGCCGGAAATGCTGGACGAAGGCCGGCGTGTGCTGCTGTTCTCCCAGTTCACCACCATGCTGGGGCTGATCCAGAAAGAACTGGATCAGCGCAAGATTTCCTACAGCAAGCTCACCGGCCAGACCCGCAAGCGCGACCAGGCCATCGAACGCTTCACCAGCGGCGAGGCGGACGTCTTCCTCATCAGCCTCAAGGCCGGCGGCGTGGGCCTGAACCTCACCGCCGCCGACACGGTGATCTTCTACGACCCCTGGTGGAACCCCGCCGCCGAGGCCCAGGCCATGGACCGGGCGCACCGCATCGGCCAGGACAAGCCCGTATTCGTGTACAAGCTGCTCACGGAAAACACCGTGGAAGAAAAAATCCTCGCTCTGCAGCGGAAAAAACAGGCTCTGGCCGATGGGCTTTATCGCAAGGGTGGCAAAAAAGAAGGCTTCCAGTTGAGCGACCAGGATCTGCAGGTGTTGTTCGAGCCATTGGCGCCGGAGGGATAGCCCACACCCCGGGGGTCGGAGTCAGTGGAGTGTTGTCGGGTGGATTCGATAGTTTTGGAATAGTCTGATCCCGTTCCCTGCGATGGTCCTGGGATGATTTGACTCCGACCCCGTTCGTGCGGACGGCGAACCCAACCCATTTCCGGGTAAAATGAAGGGCGAAACGAACATGCAGCGGAAGTAATCGAAATGCCAAACGACATCGGATCTACCCTTTCCCCCAACCATTTTTATGTCTGGCAGAACCCGGCTGGCGCGGCGGTGGAGCAGATGCAGTGAGCTGTTTTCGTCCCGATGAGTGGCAATACCCCGCCAGTGAGCGCCTGCAGGCGCTGCTGACCCTCCGCAAGCTGCGGGAACTGGCCGCCAGCTTCGAGCGCGCCCTGCGGGCCGATCGGCGTGCCGAAACCGGCAAGGACAGGCATTCCAATGCGGGCGAGCTGGCCGATGCCCTGCTGGTGGCGCGGGACGCCGACCTGTTCGCCGACGCCGCCATCCGCAAGGCGGTGGCCGCCGCGGTACGGCGCCGCGAAGAGCGCCCGGTCGATTGCCCTCTGCGCTGGGTACCCGGTGGGAGCGCGGCGCACCACTTCGTGCGCGAATGCGGGTTTCCGCCAGAGCTGGCGGGCAGCCGCTCCCGGGCGCGGCCCGAGTCCCTACAAACGGTGCTGCCACCTGCCAATTACCGCCGCCTCAAGCCCTATCAGGAAGAAGTGCGCGACCAACTCCTGGCCACCCTGGACGCCCCAGCCCCGGAGAATCGAGCCATGGTCTCCCTGCCCACCGGCGCGGGCAAGACCCGGGTGGCGGTAGAGGGCCTGCACCAGTGGGCGCACCACCAGCTCGATGAGGGCGGCCGCCGCCAGATGGTGCTGGTGTGGCTGGCACACACCGAGGAGCTGTGTGAACAGGCCGTGGCCTCTTTCGAAGACGTGTGGCGCTCCCACCCCGCAGGCAATCAGCCGTTGCTGCTGGCGCGGTTCTGGGGAGGCTACCGCCAGGGCCTGGACCGCCAGGAGCTGGCCGACCGCCTGGAAACAGAGGCTCCCGTGCTGGTGCTGGTTTCCACGCCCCAGAGCTTCATCGGCGAATCGAGGGAAGACTGGTTGGATCCGGCAACCATCGTCATCGACGAAGCGCACCGCGCCGCCGCGCCCACTTACCGCAGCATCATCGACCGCCATGGCGAACAGTCCGCCATCATCGGCCTTACCGCCACACCCTACCGGCGCGAGTTCGACCGGCGCAATCCCCAGGCGGGTACCGAGGCGCTGCAGGCGCTGTTTCAACGTCTCATCGTCGCCGAATCACTGGGACAGGAGGCCGGCGAACGCCTGCAGCGGCTACAGGAGATGGGGGTGCTCTCGGTGCCCATTTCACGCACCGTGCCCACGGGCATCACCCTGAAAGTGGGTGAGCCGCCACCCGAAGGCGAAATACAGCAGCAGTTCAGCTTCGACCAGGAACTGCAACAGCAGGCAGACCAGACCCGGCGGCGCCGCATCGTGCTCGAAGAACTGTTGCGTATCCTCGATGAAGAACCCATGGCGCGGGTGCTGTATTTCGGCCCCAGCGTCCTGGACGCGGAGCTAGTGGCCTTCATGCTGCGCTACAAGGGCAAACGGGCCGCCGCCGTCAGTGGCACCACCCGTACCGCCACCCGGCGCGCCATGATCGCGGACTTCAAGACCGGGCGTCTGGATGTGCTGTGCAACTGCGAGGTTCTCACCACCGGCTTCGACGCTCCCACGGTAAGCCACGTGGTCATGGCCCGCCCCACCATCAGCCAGGTGCTGTACGAGCAAATGGTGGGACGCGGCCTGCGCGGACCCGAGTTTGGTGGCACCCCCCATTGCCATATCGTGGATTTCGAGGACAGGTATCGGGCGCGCCGCCCCATTCTGGGTTACGAGCAGTTCCGCCATGTCTGGATTCCCCTGGAGGAAGAACCCCAGCAGGATGCCAAATCAATGGGCCTGCTGGTGCAGCTCGGCTCGGGAGACGTCAGCCGCTATGGACGCAACGAGCACCAGGTCGCCGCCTGCCGCAGCCGACCGGTGGTACGTGACCTGGAGGTGCCCGTGGTGGTGAGCCTGGAAGGCAGCGAACGCGGCCTGCTCCAGGTCACTGCCTGGGATCCCGAACGGCGCGAGAACCGGCACAGCCGCCGCTATGAGCTGAATATGAAGCAGCCGATGCTGCGCACCCGGCTGGAAGTGCCCAGTGGCTGCGAACTGCTGTTGCAGGCCACCACCTCCGACCCGCGTGGACACATCGAGATACGCCGCTACGATCCACGTCTTGGCGACCGGCCATGAGGAACGGCGCTGTCGGCACAGGCAGGGCTTCACGCCAACATTTCCCATCCTGTGGCTGTTGTCGGGCTGAAGCCCGACCTACAAACAGGTTTTCCCTGTCCTGGAGAAATCAGCCCGCCAACAGCGTCCCCAAGAACCTCCCTGTATGAGAACGGGTGACAATAGCGATGTCCTCCGGCGTTCCCTGAGCAATGATCTCGCCCCCGCCATCACCGCCTTCCGGCCCCAGGTCCACGATCCAGTCGGCGGTCTTTATCACATCCAGGTTGTGCTCGATGACGATGACGGTGTTTCCATGATCCCGCAGGCGGTGCAGCACGCCGAGGAGCTGTTCCACGTCGTGAAAATGCAGGCCGGTGGTGGGCTCGTCGAGGATGTACAGGGTGCTGCCCGTGTCCCGCTTTGAAAGCTCCCGTGACAGTTTCACCCGCTGGGCCTCACCCCCGGACAGGGTGGTGGCGTTCTGTCCCAGCTGGATATAGGTCAGCCCCACGTCCACCAGGGTCTGCAGTTTGCGCCTGACCACGGGCACGGCGTCGAAGAAATCCAGTGCCTCTTCCACGGTCATGTCCAGCACTTCGTTGATGCTCTTGCCCTTGTACTTGATCTCCAGTGTCTCGCGGTTGTAACGCTTGCCCTTGCAGGTATCGCACTGCACGTAGATATCCGGCAGGAAGTGCATCTCCACCTTGATCACACCGTCGCCCCTGCAGGCTTCGCAGCGACCGCCCTTGACGTTGAAACTGAAGCGCCCCGGCGTGTAGCCCCGGGAGCGCGATTCGGGCACCCCGGCGAACAGTTCCCGGATGGGCGTGAACAGGCCGGTGTAGGTGGCCGGATTGGAGCGCGGTGTGCGACCGATGGGGGACTGGTCGATGTCCACCACTTTATCGAAATGTTCCAGGCCCTGAACTGAGTCGTAGGGCGCCACCGTGTGGCTGGCACGGTTGAGCTCATTGGCTGCCAGGGGATAGAGGGTGTCGTTGATCAGGGTGGACTTGCCCGAACCGGACACCCCGGTGACGCAGGTGAACAGGCCCACGGGAATTTCCAGGCGCACCTGCTTCAGATTGTTGCCCCGGGCGCCTTCGAGTACCAGCACACGTTTGTCATCCATCGGTGTGCGCATCAGGGGAATGGCAATACCGCACTCACCGCTGAGATACCGGCCGGTAAGAGAATCGGGATTGGCGGCCACCTCGTCCGCGGTACCCTGGGCCACCACCTGCCCCCCGTGAACCCCGGCGCCGGGACCGATATCCACCACATGGTCCGCCGAGCGGATAGCTTCCTCGTCGTGTTCCACCACAATGACGGTATTGCCCAGGTCACGCAGGTAGGTGAGGGTCTTGAGCAGGCGGGCGTTGTCCCGCTGGTGCAGACCGATGGATGGCTCGTCCAGCACATACATGACACCCACAAGCCCCGCGCCGATCTGGCTGGCCAGGCGGATGCGCTGGGCTTCGCCGCCGGACAGGGTGTCGGCGCTGCGGTCCAGAGTCAGATAATCCAGACCGACATTCACCAGAAAGCTCAGGCGCTCTTCGATCTCCTTGACGATTTTCTCCGCGATCCGCCCGCGCTTGCCCGGCAGGTCCAGGCGCTGAAAGAAACTGAGGCAGTCGCTGACCGACAGCGCGGTGATATCCGGCAGATTGCTTTCGTTGATGAACACATTGCGTGCCGCTTCGTTCAGCCGCGCACCCTTGCAGGCCGGACAGGCATGACTGGAAAGGTAACGGGACAGCTCCTCGCGCACGGCGCTGGAGTCCGTCTCGCGGTAGCGTCTTTCCATGTTGTGTACGACGCCTTCGAAGGGATGGGTCTTCTTCACCCGGCGTCCCAGGTGATTGTGATAATCGAAATGGATGGAATCCTTGCCACTGCCATACAGAATGATGTCACGGATCTTCTTTGGCAGATTCTGCCAGGGAGTTTCCGGGTCAAAATCATAGTGCCGCGCCAGGGATTGCAGCATCTGGAAATAGTAGGCATTGCGCCTGTCCCAGCCACGCACGGCACCCGCGGCCAGTGACAGCTCGGGGTGTGCCACCACCTTGCTGACATCAAAACTCTGCTTCACCCCCAGGCCATCGCAGACCTCACAGGCACCCACGGGATTGTTGAAGGAGAAAAGGCGCGGTTCCAGTTCCTCGATACTGTAGCCACAGACCGGACAAGCGAAGTTGGCAGAGAAGACCAGCTCGTCCTTTTCAGGTTCATCCATCCAGGCCACCAGGGCGACACCGTCGGCCATGCGCAAGGCGGTCTCAAAGGATTCAGTCAGACGCAGGCGCAAATCTGATCGCGCCTTAAATCGGTCTACCACCGCTTCGATAGTGTGCTTCTTGCGCAGATCCAGATCCGGCGCATCGTCCAGCTCCCGGATCTCGCCATCGATACGGGCACGGATGAAACCCTGGGCCGCCAGCTCCCTGAGCAGCTTGTGGTATTCCCCCTTGCGTTCGGAAATCACCGGCGCCAGCAGCATGAGCTTGCTGCCTTCCGGCAGGGCCAGCACCTGATCGACCATCTGTTCGATGGTCTGGGCCTCCAGGGGCAGATGATGAGTGGGACAGCGCGGTGTGCCCGCCCGGGCAAACAGCAGGCGCAGGTAGTCGTAGATCTCGGTGATGGTACCCACCGTGGAGCGGGGATTGTGGCTGGTGGTCTTCTGCTCGATAGAAATGGCCGGCGACAGGCCCTCGATATGATCGACGTCCGGCTTTTCCATCATGGACAGGAACTGCCGGGCGTAGGCCGAGAGCGATTCCACGTAGCGGCGCTGTCCTTCGGCGTAGATGGTATCGAAGGCCAGGGAAGACTTGCCCGAGCCCGACAATCCGGTGATGACGATGAGCTTGTCCCGGGGCAGTTCCAGATCGATGTTCTTCAGATTGTGGGTGCGGGCGCCCCGCAGGTGAATACTGTCCATTGTCATTCTTTACTGGCACGAAACAGGGTACTATACGCTGTTATTCCGTTTCGCTTCAAACCTTCTCTGATCATGGCTGACAAGGAACAAACCGGCTTCAACGACACCGAACGCAGGGCCACTCTCGGCCTGGCGGGCATCTATGGCTCCCGTATGCTAGGGCTTTTTCTCATCCTGCCGGTTTTTGCCCTGTATGCGGAACATCTGGCATCGGCCACCCCGGTGCTCATCGGCATGGCCATCGGCATCTATGGCCTGACCCAGGCGGTGTTGCAGATCCCCTTCGGCCTGCTGTCCGACAGGATCGGACGCAAGCCGGTGATCGTCGGCGGCCTGCTGCTGTTCACCCTGGGCAGCATCATCGCCGCTACCGCAGATGACATCGGGATGATCATCGTCGGTCGCGCCATCCAGGGCAGTGGCGCCATCGCCGCGGCGGTCATGGCCCTGCTCGCGGATCTCACCCGGGACAGCCAGCGCACCAAGGCCATGGCAACCGTCGGCGTGACCATCGGCATGTCGTTCACCGTGGCACTCATCGCCGGACCGTTTTTCAATGCCTGGATCGGGGTGCCGGGGCTGTTCTGGATCACCGCCGCTCTGGCCATCGCCGGCATCCTGATTCTGCTGTTGCTGGTACCTACCCCGGCGCACAGTAGCGTCCACAGCGAAGGCGAGCCGGTACCCGCACTGTTCGGCAAGGTGTTGCGCGACACCCAACTGCTGCGTCTGGACGCAGGCATCTTCACCCTGCATCTGGTGCTTACCGCCCTGTTCCTGGCCCTGCCCCTGACCCTGCGTGATGCGGGTTTGCCCGTGGAACAACACAGCTGGCTGTACCTGCCGGTGATGCTGTTATCCATGGGGCTGATGGTTCCTTTCATCATCATGGCGGAAAAAAAAGATAAGATGAAACAGGTATTTACCGGCGCCATCGCCCTGCTGGGTATCGCCCTGGCTGGCTTTTACCTGCTATCCGCCAGTATCTGGGGGCTGGGCCTGATGCTGTTGGTCTTCTTCACCGGCTTCAACTTGCTGGAAGCCACGCTGCCATCCTTGGTGTCCAAACTGGCGCCGGGCGCCATCCGCGGCACCGCCATGGGCGTGTATTCCACTTCCCAGTTCAGCGGCGCCTTCGTGGGTGGGCTGCTGGGTGGCTGGGTGCATGCGTGCTTTGGGGAAACATCCGTATTTCTCATGGGCGCGGGCTTCATCCTGGCGTGGCTGCTCCTCGCCGGCAGCATGGCTGTACCAAAAAGCCGGACCAGGGGCAGCAAGCTATCGCGCTAGTGTAGTGTTGCATTTTGCTTGGAACTTAACCGGCGATTAGCACGAACAACTTTAGCCAAGATATCCTTAGCCTTGGCTGTCCAGATGAATGGCTTGGGTTTTTGGTTGTGTATGGC
>NZ_JBHNMF010000079.1:0-10013 GCF_048562965.1 Thiolapillus sp.
TTAAGGATTGGCACAAAAAACAACCGGAATTATTCAAAAAGAAAATCTATGATCTATCGGGACTTGACAGATAGGCACAGTGTCGCTTCCTCTTCGATCAGCTGTACAGCACTTGTTCTTATTCTTGTTCTTCTATTTTTTCTTGCTTTCAGATTTACAATAAACAGACGTTCAGTGCTGCAGGTAGGATTTTGCAGAAGTCACCAGCCCGGACACGGCATACAACGCGAATATCGCAAACAGTATCAGGGGTGGCTGCATCAGAATAACGGCAAATACCAGTGCGATTCCCACCATGGTGATGAACGGCACCTTCCCCTTGAAATCGATATGCTTGAAACTGTTGTAGCGGACATTGCTGACCATGAGCAAACCGCAGGACCCGGTAATCAGCCCGGCGACAATGGCGACATCCGTGCCTGCAATGCCGTTGTCCACGGCGACCCAAACACTGGCAGCCACAATGGCCGCGGCCGATGGACTGGGCAAACCCTGAAAGTAGCTGCTGTCCGCCACATCCAGCTTGGAATTGAAACGCGCCAGCCGCAGGGCCGCTCCGGCCGTGTATATGAAGGCAGCCAGCCAGCCCGGTTTCCCGAGGGAATAGAGCGCCCATTCATACATCACCAATGCAGGCGCCAGGCCAAAGGCAACCATATCAGACAAGCTGTCGTACTCTGCACCAAAAGCGGTCTGGGTGTTGGTCATGCGCGCCACCCTGCCATCCAGTCCATCCAGTATCATGGCGATGAAAATGGCGACAGCGGCCTTCTCAAACTGCGCATTCATGGCAGCCAGAACAGCATAGAACCCGGAAAAGAGAGCCGCAGTCGTAAACAGGTTTGGCAGCAGATAGATTCCCCTTCCCCGTTTGTGAGGATGAGAATCCAGATCGATCACTTCATTTTTCTGTTCGTCCATAGTAAAGCAAGTATAGCCTGATAATCCGTGAAGCCCAAAATCGGGGAAGAAACCCCTTACCCAGGGTGCCTCTGAACAGGTCCTGGAGACGCTGATTGTGTGAAAGCCACTCGGGAGCAAGACGAAGTTTGCAACCAGTAACCCGGTATTGGCAAGAACTTCAAAGCTTCCGCTCCCATTCAAGCTTTCCAACTGCATCCCTGCAGGCGACGCAGCTATCGTGTGGCTCAGGCGCAGGACGCCGGTTCTTGGCTTATTCTGTGGTACCCCATGCAATCCCCCAATGCCGCAGACAGCTGTGATATGCTTTTCCCACTCCCTGAAAGCGAAAAGCCTGAATTCAGAAATTCCGGCGTAACAATAACTATTGACGCACCCTCGAGGGAACACCGTTTGCTCAAGGACCACAACCTGCATTCATGAACCAACTGCTTCTTTATTTTTCCAAGCATCCCTGGATAGGACTGGGCATCATCCTGCTTGTTTCAGCCATCGCCGGCTCACAGATCGACAAGCTGGAGGTACGGATTTCCGCCAATGAAATGCTGGTGCAGAACAATCAGGAACAGGAGTATTACCGCCAGGTACGCAGCCTGTTCGGCGACGAACAGATCAGTCTTCTGTATCTGGCTTCCGACAATCTTCTTGCCCGCGACAAACTCGAAGCGCTGAAACGGTCCATAGCACACCTGAAAAAGCAGCCTTTTGTCGAGAGAGTGGAAAGTCTGTTCTCTGTACCCTGGGTAAAGACAGTAGACGGTTACCTGGACAAAAAACCATATCTTGACCCTGACAAACTGCCTGACTCACCGGAACAGGCACAGCATATTTTGGATGAGGCTCGCAAGAATCCTTTCCTGAGAAACGTTCTGCTGTCACCGGACAAGGATGTAATGGCGGTAGCCATCGTGCTGAAAAAAGCTGATGTGGACAATCCGGCATGGAATGATGAAACCATTACCAACAGCCTGAACGGCATCGCCGCTTCGCTGAAACCGTTCTACGCTACAAGCTTTTCCGTCGGCTTTCCCCAGGTCCGCACCGAGATAGCCGAGCGCATCCGAACCGAGCAGATGCACCTGTTTCCCCTGGCGGTAGCGGCACTGCTCATCGCCCTGTTCCTGCTGCTGCGGCAGCTTATCGACATCCTGCTGCCGATCATGACAGCAGGCTTCAGCATTCTGTGGACCTTTGGTTTCATGGGGGCCACAGACATACCCATCAATGTGGTTACATCCATTATTCCTATCCTGCTGATCATCGTGGGTTCGACGGAGGACATTCATCTGCTGTCCGAATTCCGCCACGGACAGAAATCCGGGCTGGACGCCCCCGCCTCCCTCAAGCATATGTCGCGGCGCATGGGAGGTATCGTGCTGCTGACCTTCATCACCACCTACCTGGGCTTTCTTTCCGTCGGGCTAAGCCGCATCGAAGTCCTGTGGCAATTCGGCCTGGTGGCCTCCACGGGCCTGGCGCTCAATTTTCTGGCCACCATCATCCTGATTCCTTCCGTGCTTTCCCTTGCCGGCAAATGGCAGCTGGATGGCAAATCACGCATGTACAGTGGCAAGAGCTACCTTCTGGCCAAGCGTTATTGGGAGTGGCTGTGGCGGCACCGGCTCAGCATCGTTATCGTCTTCCTTGTCTGGACACTGGTGGCCATCATCGGCATTCCCCGCATCCACATCAACCACAATGCCATCGACTCCTTGGGAAAAGACTCCGAAGTGCGCCAGAAAATCGAACTGATCAACCAGAACCTGGCCGGTCTGGAGTCGCTGTCCATCATCGTCGACTCGGGCATCGAGGACACCTTCCTGAAAGTACGGTACCTGGAAGAACTGGAGCAGATACAGAAATACATCAGGGAAAAAGGCTGGTCGGAATCCAGCACTTCATTCGCCGACTACCTGTCCCTGCTCAATGGCGCCTTCCAGGAACTGGACGAACCCATGATGCCGGAATCGGACGACATCATCACTGAGCTGATGATCTTTCTCAATCACGATGACGTGAAAGCCTATATCACCCAGGATTACAGTCATGCCCGCATTCTGGTGCGGCACAGCATCGAGTCCAGCGAGAAACTTCAGGCAGTTATCGAAGACCTGCAGCAGTTCATCGATCACAATCTCGACGCCGGCCTGGAAGCGAGAATAACCGGCGATTCCGTGCTGACCCTATCAGCGACCAACGCCATGATACGCGGGCAACTGCAGTCCATCGCCCTGTTGCTGGTGATTATCGTGTTGATCATCGGCGTGCTGTTCACCGAACTCAAGGTTGGCCTGCTGGCGGCCCTGCCAAACTTCTTTCCGGTTATCGTCATGTTCGGTTTCATGGGCTATATGGAGATTCCGCTGAACATCGGCACCACCATGGCCGCCGCCATTGCCATCGGTATCGCCGTGGATGACACCCTGCATTTCATGCTGCGTTACAACAGGGAGCTGAAAGCAAGGAAGAACCACAATATCGCCATGGAACACTCGATCTATGGCGAGGCCCTGCCCGTAGTCTCCACATCCATCGCCCTGATCGCCGGTTTTCTTGTTTTCACCCAGGCCAGCTTCGAACCCATCGTACAGTTCGGCGCCCTGGGGGCACTGGTTATCGCCACCGCTCTGGTGGCCGATTTCGTCATCACACCGCTTGCCGTCTCATCCCTGCGGCTGGTCACCATCTGGGACGTGCTTTCCCTGCGCCTGAGAAAGAACGTGCTGGAGAAAAGCGCCCTGTTTAAAAACCTCAAACCCTGGCAGATCCGCCAGTTCATTCTCTCGGGAAGAATGGTGGAATACGCCAAGGGCGATTTCGTGTTCAGACGCAGTGAAGTCAGCACGGAACTGTTCGTGCTGCTTACCGGCAAAGTGGACGTATGCCTGCCCGACCAGGAAGGCAGCTGCAATCTGCTGGAACAGTTTTACCCCGGCGATGTGTTTGGCGACGTGGCCCTGTTTGCCAATATTCCAAGAAAAACTGACGCCGTGGCGGTAGAACACAGCACCGTGCTGGTGCTCACACGCGAAGGCATCGAACGCACCATGCGCCATCGCCCGCTCATATCCGCCCGTATATTCGCCAACCTGACTGCCGACCTGAGCCGGCGTATGATCAAGCTGATCAGCAAACAGCAGCTCAAGTCCAGGTCCGGCAACCCTAAAAAAGGTGGAAAGTCATGAACAAAGCTGCTTATTATCTTGTACTTGGCATCATCCTGGGGGCCAACGCCTCTGCCCTTGCCACAGCCGGCGTGAAACCCTTTTTCAGCGCCCCCTACACGGGAAAAAAGGTTCAAAACTACGAGATCACGCTACCGCTTTCCCGGTACGAACAGGAGACCTTCACGATTCCACAGGACTGTTCCAAGCTGAACAGCCGGCTGCTAGATGGCAACGGGCACTGGGGCAACCGTATCGAAAGACGCTTGTGGATAAAAGCGGACGACGATTGCCGCTACCTGAATTTCCTGAAGAAATATTCCGGCCAGGCGGACAAGGATTTTGTCAGCGACTACGACTTCTACAACGCCAAGATTGCCGATCTCCCTTTGCGCCCCGGTTGCGACCTGAACCTGCTGTTGCGCAATCCCGCTGCCTGTCCGCCCTCCATGCCCGGCATGCCGAATTTCTCCACTTTCATGGAAAGTATGCCCATGCATCAGGAACGGCAGAGGGAACTGGAGGACTGCCGTTTCGAGAACGGTGTGTTTCGCGGCTATATCTATCACACGGGTATGGGCCTGCGATGCATAAAGGATCCGAAGGCACCCGGCTACCGCATTCTGTCCGTGGATTTTGCCGATGTGAATGGCGACAAATGCCAGGACGCCGTGCTGCGCATGATGTCCATCGGCAGAGGCGCCCGCCCTTCCCTGCTGATACTGCCCCTGACCCGCTGCAGTGAAGATGACAAGTTTTCCCTGCCACCGGGCAGCGACTACCCCCGTTTCGGTCCGCCAATGGATTGAGTCAGGCAACAAAAAAGCCGGCCACGGGGCCGGCTTTCGCGCACTTGATTCTCGGGAGGGTGTCGCAAAAGGCGACAGCTTTTGCGATGCAAGGATGCATCGCCATTTTCGATGGCTGTAAGCCATTGAAAATGGCGGAATCGGAAAATCGCACTTTTCCGATTCCGAGTCGTAAAAGCCCAGGGAAGGGCTTTTACGACATCCTCCTCAGGTGAGAAGGAACCGCATCAGTTCTTGCTCTTGTCCACGATCTTCTTGATCCAGGGCATCATGGAGCGCAACTGCTCACCCACTTCCTCAATGGGATGCGCGGCATTCAGGCGACGGTAGGCTGTCATGGACGGATAGTTGGTGGCGCCTTCCAGAATGAACTTCTTGGCGTATTCGCCCGTCTGGATATCATGCAGAGCTTCCTTCATGGCCTTGCGGCTTTCTTCATTGATGACCTTGGGGCCGGTAACATATTCGCCATATTCCGCATTGTTGGAAATGGAGTAGTTCATGTTGGCGATACCGCCTTCGTACATCAGGTCAACGATCAGCTTGAGCTCGTGCAGGCATTCGAAATAGGCCATTTCAGGCGCATATCCCGCATCGACCAGGGTTTCAAAACCTGCCTTGACCAGTTCGACAGCGCCACCGCAGAGTACGGCCTGCTCGCCGAAGAGATCGGTTTCGGTCTCATCCTTGAAGGTGGTCTCGATGATACCGGTGCGGCCGCCACCGATGGCAGAAGCATAGGAAAGCGCCACGGCTTTTGCAGAACCCGTCGCGTCCTGATAGACAGCAACCAGGTCGGGAATGCCACCGCCTTTTTCAAACTCGCTGCGCACCGTATGGCCCGGCGCCTTGGGTGCGATCATGATCACGTCCAGGTCTTCCCGGGGTACAATCTGGTTGTAGTGAACAGCAAAGCCATGGGCAAACGCCAGCGCAGCACCTTCCTTGATGTTCGGTTCGATGACGTTCTTGTAGAGTACGGCCTGGTGCTCATCAGGTGCCAGTACCATGACAACATCAGCACCTTTTACAGCCTCATCGATGGACTTAACGGTCAACCCCGCATTCTCGGCTTTCACAGCAGAGGCGGAACCGGGACGCAGCCCGACAACCACATCGACGCCGGAATCCTTCAGGTTGTTGGCATGGGCATGACCCTGAGAGCCATAACCGATGATAGTGACCTTCATATTCTGGATCAGTGAAAGATCACAATGCTTGTCGTAGCAGATGTTGATACTCATGTAATTACCTGTTTATTCAATTGTTAAAATTCGAGCGCCTGAAACCGCGATACCGGCAGCAGGCAGAAAATCAGTCTACAGTCCCAGCCCCTTGATACCCCGGGATATTCCCAGCGGACCGGAACGCACCACTTCCATGATCAGTTCGTCGTTCACCGCCTGGAGAAACGCATCCAGCTTGTCGCCGTTACCGGTCAGCTCGATGATATAGCTGCAGTCAGTTACGTCGATGACATTGGCGCGGAAGATATCGGCCATACGCTTCATTTCTTCACGATGGCTTTTCTCGGCCTTGACCTTCACCATCATCAGTTCACGCTCGATGTGCGGCCCGTCCGACAGATCCAGCAGCTTCACTACATCCACGAGCTTGTTCAGCTGCTTGATGATCTGCTCGATGATCATCTCGTCACCGTAGGTAACCAGGGTCATGCGGGACAGTGTTTCATCTTCGGTAGGCGCCACCGTAAGGGATTCTATATTGTAACCCCGGGCGGCAAACAGCCCGGAAACCCGCGCCAGCGCACCGGATTCGTTCTCGATCAGTACAGAAATAATATGTCTCATCAGGCCAGCTCCCGTTCTGCAGAAAGATGCGGCGACATGTGCATCTCGTGATGCCCTTTGCCCGCCTCGATCATGGGATAGACGTTCTCTTCCGGATCGATGATCACGTTCATGAATACCAGCCTGTCTTTCAGGCTGAATGCTTCCTTGTAAGCCGCTTCCATATCATTGGGATCCTCGATGGTCATGCCGACATGACCGTAGGTCTCGGCCAGCTTGGCAAAGTCCGGCAGCGCATCCACGTAGGAATGTGAATAACGGCCATCATAGAAGAATTCCTGCCACTGGCGCACCATGCCCATGTAACCGTTGTTCAGCAACACGATCTTGATGGGCAGATTGTACTGGGAACACGTAGCCAGTTCCTGAATGCACATCTGGATACTGGCCTCACCGGTCACACAGGCAACAGAGGCCTTGGGAAATGCCTGCTGCACCCCCATGGCCGCGGGCAGGCCGAAACCCATGGTGCCCAGGCCACCGGAATTGATCCAGCGGCGGGGTTTTTCAAACGGATAGAACTGTGCCGCAAACATCTGGTGCTGGCCCACGTCCGAAGTGAGATAGAAATTCCGGCGTCGGGTGACCTTGTGCAGCGTTTCGATCGCGTACTGGGGTTTGATCACCTTGTCCGAATTGGCATAGTTCAGGCACTCCACACTGCGCCAGGCATTGATACGCTCCCACCATTCCCTGAGCGCAGCCTTGTCGGGTCCGGTCTTGCGCTCCTTGAGGAACTTGAGCATATCCCTGATCACGGGCCTGACCTGCCCCACGATAGGGACATCCACGCGAACATTCTTGGAGATCGACGCAGGATCGACATCGACGTGAACAATCTTGGCATTGGGGCAGAACTGCGCCAGTTTGCCTGTCACCCGGTCATCGAAACGTGCGCCAATGGCAATGATGAGATCCGCCTCATGCATGGCCATGTTGGCTTCGTAAGTGCCATGCATGCCCAGCATGCCCAGGAAATGCTTGTCCGAGGCAGCGATCGATCCCAGCCCCATGAGGGTGTTGGTAATCGGAAAGTCGGTGTGGCTGATCAGTTCCCGCAGGTCGTCCGAAGCGTCACCCAATATCACACCGCCACCGGTATAAACCACCGGGCGCTGCGCCCTGACCATCAGGTCCACCGCCTTGCGCACCTGACGGGTGTTACCTTTCTCGACAGGCTTGTAGGAACGCATGCTGATCTTTTTGGGATATTCGTAGGGAATTCGAACACCGGGATCTGTCACGTCCTTGGGAATATCGACGAGCACGGGGCCAGGACGCCCTGTTCTGGCGATATAGAAAGCCTTGGCCATGGTTTCGGCGATATCCTCCACCCGTTTCACCAGAAAATTGTGCTTGACGCAGGGACGGGTGATGCCGGTGATATCCACTTCCTGAAAGGCATCACTGCCGATGAAAGGCACGGGCACCTGGCCGGTAATGACCACCATGGGAATGGAGTCCATATACGCTGTTGCGATGCCGGTTACGGCATTGGTGGCGCCGGGGCCGGAAGTGACCAGCGCCACGCCCACATTGCCCGTGGCACGCGCATAGCCATCTGCCGCATGGGTAGCCGCCTGCTCGTGACGCACCAGAATATGCTTCACTTCTTTTTGCTGAAAGATTGCATCATAGATATGCAGTACCGCGCCGCCAGGGTAACCCCAAACGAACTCGACACCTTCTTCTTTCAGTGCCTGGACGAGTATTTCCGCACCAGTCAATTCCACCGCCGTAACCTCCAAAATTCACGCAAACCGGTTTTTGCCGGTAAAATTCAAACCAGCAAAATCCAAACATTGTAAAATACTGATATTCCTTCGGCAGGTCAATGAAAAACTACCTTGTGGCAAGGAATGGTTTAGCACCCGCCGCGAACCGAACAGCATTGCCTGCTGTTTACAAACCGGCTGGAATCGCACACCATTGGGAACGAGCGTTTGTTGCTGTTCAGATGCTTTCGGCAGCGGTAGCCTTTCCCCAGCACAACCCAGGAAACGAGGTGCACCATGAATCGACATTTTCCGCTTTTTGCCCTGCTGTTCCTGTGTGTTTCCATCGCCCAGGCCGGCAACTGGCAGTGGCTGAGAAACACAGGTCTGGAATCCCTTTCCGACACAGACTGGGAGATCCTGTCTGGATCCCTGAATTCCGCACTCGAATCTGCTCCGGATGGAAAAACCGTTCACTGGCAAAACCCGGAATCCGGAAGCCAGGGAGATATCAGGCTGATTGCCACCCTGCCCTCGCAGGACAGCAATTGCCGAAAGGTGCAACTCACCACTGTAACTGCCAGGAAGCATGAGGGGAAACCCCTGACATTTTGCCGCAGTGCCGAAGGAAACTGGCTGATCGCCTCCCCCTCTTCAAAAGAAAAGGAAAGACAAAACAAACCATGAGTTTTCTGGACAAGCTGTCGAAGACAGTCGGTAAATCCATTACCTGGGCATTTTCCGGCGCCCTTTTCGGCGCCTTTTTTTCCGGTGTGCTCAATTTTCTGCTGATCGAGAATACCAGCCCATGGCTCGCCTCGATCCTGGCCACCATGCTGGCAGGCCTGGTAATTTCTGCCTATTTCGGCAGCATGCTGGTGGCACTGGGAGGTACCCTGGCGGGTATCCTGACCGCCATTTCCTACCAGATACTGTTTGCCACCTATCACCAGCCACTGATTCTGCTGGGCATTGCCCTGATAGCGGGCCTGGTAGCAGGCAGTTTTTTTACCAAAAGGGAAATCCGCGACTCCCAGCCACTGGCACAAACCGGCGCCGGCTTCATGGCGGGCCTGATTTCCGGCCCCTTGCTCTATGTCATCGTGAGCAGTACGCCTGTCGGCTATCACGGCTGGGAGGTTGCCGCCGTGGCCGTCTCACTGGTGGGCTTGTGTTATGTGTTCCTGATCAAACACCGTCTGTCGGTCCTGGGCAGCACGGGTGCACTGAAAATCGGCGGACCGCTGGTATCCGGCCTGATCGCCATGGCGGTGGCGTCTGTCTTCTGGATCATTGGCGAAAGCTACATGACGATTCCGGAATTGGGACAAATAAGCCAGTATCAGCAGGTCATGGATGCCGCTCCACTGGGATTGCTGGGCGGCGCACTGGGTGGTGCATTTGGTGGCGCCATGCTGGAAATCCTGGGCATTCGCATGGAAGAACATATCGCCTGATACCGGTATCCCGGCTTGCTAGTCGAGTAGATCGGCCATTGCTGGCTTTCACCCTCACAGAACCGGACGTGCGGATTTCCCGCATCCGGCTCTTCCGAGCAGGTCACCCGGATTGAGCGGGAGCCAATTGTCTGGG
>NZ_JBHNMF010000080.1:0-9919 GCF_048562965.1 Thiolapillus sp.
GCCTATTGCCGCATCTCCAGTTACCTGCAGACCATGGCAAATCAGGGATACAATCCGCTGGTCGCCATTCAAATGGCCTTTTCGGGACAGCTCTATGCTGATAGGGGTGAGTAGTTACGGTTTTCTTATGTATCAATGCTTTAGATCATAATTGTACCATCCTGCACCGGATTTCTCATCGTCTTTTTTCGGTTTTTCAATTGAATTTCAATGACTTGGCATTTATAGACGGGAACTAGTTCCACTCAGAAACATGGCGTCGCCATAACTGAAAAAGCGGTACTTGTGTATCACCGCATGGCGATAAGCCGCCATGACCTCTTCATAACCGGCAAAGGCACAGACTAGCATCAGCAGCGTGGATTCCGGCAGATGGAAATTGGTCAGCAGGGCATCCACTACTTTGAATTCATAGCCGGGTGTGATGAACAGGCGGGTATCACCTTCATATGGCTGCAGGACACCGTCAGCAGCCGCACTTTCCAGGCTGCGCACGCTGGTCGTACCCACAGCGATCACCCGACCGCCCTGTTCTTTTGTCTCCGCCACCTTGTCGCAAACCGCCTGCGACACCTGCAGCCACTCGGCATGCATCAGGTGATCTTCCAGATTCTCCACCCGTACCGGCTGGAATGTCCCTGCCCCCACGTGCAGAGTGACCCGCGCGGTTCCGATGCCCCGCTGCGCCAGTTCAGACAGCAGAGATTCATCGAAGTGCAGTCCCGCAGTGGGCGCAGCCACGGAACCTTCCTTTTCGGCATACACGGTCTGATAGCGGGATTCATCGAAAGACTCGTCATCGCGCTGGATATAAGGTGGCAGGGGCATATGCCCATGGGAAGACATGAGGGACATGAACCCGGGCGGTTCCGTGGACAGAATGAACATGTCGCCTTCCCGGCCTTCCACCACCAACCCGGCATCCCCCACGAGGATGCGGCTGCCGGCCTTGGGAGACTTGCTGGCACGAATCTGGGCCAGGGCCCGATTCTCCTGCAGCAGTCGCTCCAGCAGGATCTCGACCTTGCCACCGGTTTCCTTGTGGCCGTACAGCCTGGCCGCCATGACACGGGTGTCATTGAACACCAGCAGGTCATTCTCCCGCAGCAGAAGCGGAAAATCACCGAACTGCCTGTTGCTCAGCCCCCTGTCCTGATCGACAACCAGCAGGCGGCTGCCGGTGCGGCGCTGGGCCGGGTACTGGGCGATCAGTTCCCGGGGCAGGTCATAGGAAAAATCGGATGTACGCATAGGCGCAGGATTCTACCCCAAGCGTCGAACGAATACTTGCCACTTTTGAATTTGCGGTTATACTTCCGGGTTTACTGCCGGGGTGGTGAAATTGGTAGACACGATGGATTCAAAATCCATTGGCCGCAAGGCCGTGCCGGTTCAAGTCCGGCCCTCGGTACCAACAAGCAGTAGCCTTGCACCCAAGGCACACCAAGCCCGTACAACAGCGGGCTTTTTTGTGTCTTCCCACCCCACAACCGTTACCGTCATCGCCCCAGCACATCAATGACAGAGCTTTCCCATTTCAGCAGCCCGATTTCATCCAGGGGCGTGGGCTTGCTGCCGAAAAAGAGCACGGCACGCTTGCCATCGGAATAATAGGGATCGGGCGTCAGGTTGTAGTAGGTTTTTTCCGGCGTGGACAGGCGCGATCCGCCAACCATGCTCAGTCGCTGCAGCATCTGGCTGTAGGCCAGATCCGCCATCAGGTTGTTGCGCGTGTGACCCACATCGGGATCGATGACATGGGTGGTGAAGGTGTGCCTGTTGAACTTCACCCCGATGTCGCGGCTCACCTGCCCGATGTAGATTTCCTTGCCACGAAAATTGTACGGTGCACGCCACAACCGCATGTGGTTGCGCAGGGAGATGGATTCACGGGCTTTCTGGAAACCGATATCCTGTGGCCGGCCGAAAACATAGAGCGGACTGATAGGCGAATAAAGATAGCGGCTGCCGAAAAGGAAGGAAGCGATCGTCTTGCGCAGGGCGATGGCATGCGTGGTTTCGGTCTGCTTCCAGCCGGCACGAAGCAGGGCCGAGAACAGGGTATGACGATCACCGATGAACACGATATTCAGCGGATCGCCAAAGTCTTCGCCACTCCGGTCGGTAGTACAGCAAGGCATGGCAGCAAGCAGCCGGCGCAGTTCCTCTTCCGTTTCGATATCGGTCCATCTCTCGTAGAGGTGATCGAAATCCACCTGGCTGGAATCAGTGACCAGTCCGGGCGCTTTCACGAGCAGGGTAAAGCTTTTCAGATCGTGGTTTCCGAGCAGATCGATATTGACCACCTTGTAGCCTTCATCCATGCGCGTGAACACGAAACCCGAAACCTTGCTGCCCGCCTGTACCGGCGACTGGAATTCCATGGAACGGAAGAAGGCTTCCATTTTCTGGCGCTCCTGCCCATCGGCATGAAGCTGGTAAGCCACTTCCATGGGCGAATAGAGCAGCCTGTCGATACCCGGCTTGAGCAGCAGGTAACTCCTGTCGCTGTGATTGTCCACCTGGATCCAGACCGGCTGTATATGCACGCTGGCCAGGGATACACCGAAAAGCTTTTCGGCCTCTTCCCTGCCGGGGATGGCCACGGTGACGGCAACGCCTTCCTTTGACGCTGTGTCGGCATTCTGCAGCAGATTTACGCCATCACCTGCCGACGGCGCCTGCCAGGATGGCGCTGTAGAGCAACCGACCTGCAAGGAAAGTAGCAATACTGAAATGAAGAAACAGACGAGCCGGTATGGAACTGTTTGCTGGATCATGAATTCTGCTCCTTCTGTGCAGTTTCAGTACTGCTCCCTGGGGAAAGCCTCGAATATGACGTCCTGGATCCGTTGGCCCATGTTCCGTGCAGGCTGTTCTTCGAGTATTCCCTGATCGTCTTCCCAGTACAGGTTACCCCCTGCATCGAGTTTTACCTGCCAGGCGTTCTGTGGCGACATGTCCCGTTCCATAACCTTCGCCAGGGCCTGTCCCAGGCCGGGACTCTCCACCACCACCACTGCTTCGGCATTGATGTTGAAAGAGCGCGGATCGAGGTTCATTGAGCCGATGAACACCCGCTTGCGGTCCACCACGAAAGACTTGGTATGCAGGCCCACGAATTCCCCCTGCACGGGGGGAATCCCCACCAGGGAGCGGATTGCGGCATCCGGCTTCAGCTCATGCAGTTCCGCACCGGCGAGGATGAGATCATCACGCCACGGCTTGTAGTGGCTGTTCACCGCGGGAACATCATGGGTGGCGAGGGAGTTGGTGAGAATGCGCACCTTCACACCCCGATCTGTCAGATCACGGATGAGATCGATGGCAGGCTGGGCCGGTATGATATAGGCATTGGTGATGAGCAGCTCCTCTTGCGCGCTGCCCATGATGCCGAAGATATTGGCAGCCACATTCTGTGCAATGCCCTCGTGAACCGCTGTATCGTAAACCAGCCGGCTGGTGCCCGGGTAAAGCTGATCAACCAGCGTCATCAGCTCATGCTCCCAGCTTTGGGGTTTTTCCGCAAAACGTTTCATTCTTGCCGATGAACGGTTCCTTGCGCGTATCCGGTCCCACTTCTTCCTGACGAACTCCGGATCCGGCTCGGTATCCAGGTTTCCTGCAGATACCACCCATTCGCTCGCTGCCAGCCATGGAGAGCGAAGCGAAGGCTGGTAGACCCCAGTAGCCGCGAGGCCGCACTGCTTACCCGTCGTGCGCATAGCGCCAGAGGGGAAGCAAAGTAGGCATCCAAACGCGGCGTCCAGTCATTGGGAGACAAGTACGGAGCAGCAACGAGCTTGCGAAGTTGTTGCGTAGTGCTTGGTGACCAGGACGGCTGGGGCACCAATAGGTTGTCAAAGGCCGAGTCGATTTTGGGGACTGGGATGTCCCAAAATCTATCACGAGGCCGAAGACACACTTGGTTCCAGAAACTGTCGAACATGCCGCTGGCCTGGGCGCCAATGGCACCGAATCCCAGCAGATCGAGGTCATGGAAATTGTAGGCATCGCTGAGGCCAAAATAGTGATCGCCGATATTGCGTCCACCGACGATGGCCGCCACACCATCTGCCACCATGAGCTTGTCGTGCATACGGCGGTTGAGGCGTTCCATCTCCACGAGAAAGGCTCCGGCACGGGAAAGGACGCCCCGCTCCTTCCAGGGATTGAAAATGCGGAACTCGATGTTGGGATGATTCTGCAACTCGTACATGAGCTGCCCCAGGCCAATGGTGAGCAGGTCGTCCACGATGAGCCGCACCCTTACGCCCCGGTTTGCAGCTTCCACCACCCGCTCCAGCAACAGGGTGCCGGAGTCGTCGGGGTACCAGAGATAGGTCTGTATATCCAGGGAGGACACAGCGGAATCGATGAGTGCTAGCCGCCACTCCAGCGCTTCCTCACTGCCGTCCAGCAGCCGGAAACCGGAAGCGTCATTGCCGTGCTGCAAGCGGATATCTGCCGCGATTTTGGCCAGAATGCCGGACTCCGCTTCCGCTGAAGCCTGGGAAAGCTCAGGCCTTGGCAGGTCGGTACACAACGAGGGGCTGCTGCAGGCGACAAGCAGCAGGATGGATGAAACAATCAGCAGGCTCCTCAGCTTCATCCTTTCCCTCCCTCAGCTTCCCATGTTCCGGCAGACCACCGGAAAGTCAGAGGCCTTACCGACTCTTCCCGAACTTTCAGTTTTCTGCCAGCGCAGCCGGCCAGGCATTTTAATCCCGCTTTCATCTCATTCGCCCCTTGTCCTTTTCCCGCCACAGGTGGAATAACTGAACTTGAGGGGCTCTGCCGGGCCAGCCCATCCCGCTGGATGCACGACCTGTCTTCTGTGGAATACGGCCTTGCAGTCATCCGCGTAACGCACCGTCCAGCCACGAAAATCGATGCTGTTCAGGGTTGTCAGTACACGCTCATTGCTCTTGATCCAGCTCACCATGGCATCCAGATCCCGTTCGTTCTGGTAACGGGGCGGCAAGGCTGCTGTTCCCAGCTGCGAGCCGGTCAGTACCATTACAGTCAACGCTTTCTTCATCATTCTTCTTCCCCCGCCCGCCTATGCCAGGCAACAGATCCCATTGTGCAGAATGGCCCGGGTTATTCCGGAACCAGCTTCAGCGCTGCCGAATTGATGCAATAGCGCAGCCCTGTCGGCTCCGGACCATCGGAGAACACATGCCCGAGGTGGGCATCACAGCTGGCACAGCAGACTTCGATACGCAGCATACCGTGGCTGCGGTCTTCGCGGCTGGCAACCGCTTCTTCGGAAAGCGGTTGCCAGTAACTGGGCCAGCCCGAACCGGAATCGAACTTGGTTTCGGAACTGAACAGCGGCGCATCACAGCAGACACAATGATAGACGCCAGAGGTCTTTGTATCCCAGTACTTGCCCGTGAAAGGTGCTTCAGTGCCATGCTCGCAGCAGACGGCATACTGTTCATCACCCAGCAGTTCGCGCAAATGCTCCCTGCTGAGTATCTTTTTGCCTGTCACATTGTTCACCCTGTTGATACAGTTTGATGTGGAGACACTGATTGTTGCACAATCGTGCGCATGCCTCCTGTTACAATTGCCGGTTTCATCTGAACGACAAGCCGGAACAAGTTGAAACTGCGCCAGAAAAAGATTGCTCCCAAACTGCTTTTCGCCCTGTTTGCTGTCCTGATTTTCATCGCCAGCTACTACCTCGGCAATCAGTATGCCCGTCCACTGGTGAAAGATATCAGCGCTACCGTGTTGCCCAGGCCGGAAAAAATAGGCGGCTTTGTGCTGACTGACAAGGACGGCAAGGTTTTTACCGCGGATTCCTTCAAGAATTTCTGGAATTTTGTCGTCGTTGGCAACCTGTATGACGGTGGTTGTGATAGTCTGCTGCGCCTGTACGTCTCGGCCTGGAACAGGCTGGCCGCAAACCCGGCACTGCAAAAGACGACCCGGATCGTGTTTGTGCAGGCTGCTGCAGGCCCTGACGGGACGGAAAAACTGAAACAGGCCATCGAATTCTATAATCCGGCGTTCACGGCCGTTTCGGGAGACAAAAGGGAAATACAGAAACTTGGGCAGCAGATTGGCCTGTACACCGACAACCCCGGCTGCAATCCCGAAAGCAGCGTGGTGGCCCTGATCAACCCGGAAGGCTATCTTCTGGCATTGTTCACCGGTTCAGACAATCCGGCAGAGATCGCCAGGGATCTGCAATATTTTAACTGAGAATTTCATGCAACCAGGATTCAAAGACAGGTTTTTCACCGCCGCGCTGAAAGTGTTGCCCCAGCACCTGCTGGCAAAGGGCATGTACAAGGTCACCCGCAGCACATGGAAGCCTTTCAAGAACATGCTCATACGGGAAGTCGTATCCCGCTATGCCGTGGACATGTTCGAAGCGGAAAACCCCAGACCCAGCAGCTACCCTTCCTTCAACGCCTTTTTTACGCGGGCACTCAAGGCAGACGCCCGCCCCATCGCCCATCAGTCCGACGCCGTCGCCAGCCCCTGCGACGGCAAGGTCAGTCACGTCGGTTACATCAACCGGGGTAAGCTGATCCAGGCAAAGGGCCATGATTTCGAGTTACTGCAGCTGCTGGGCGGGGACCGGGAACTCACCCGGAACTTCGACGGTGGTGCCTATTCCACCATCTACCTGTCTCCACGCGATTATCACCGCGTACACATGCCCCTGAGCGGACGGCTGCGCGGCATGATATTCGTACCCGGTGACCTGTACAGCGTGAGCGAGGCCACAGTACAACTGGTGCCCGGTTTGTTCGCGCGCAACGAGCGGCTGATCTGTGGTTTCGATACCGCCGCTGGCCCCATGCTGGTGATCCTGGTCGGCGCCATCTTCGTTGGCAGCATGGAAACCGTATGGGCAGGAGAAGTGAAGGGCCCCGGTAATACGCCCACAAGCTGGCTCTACGACAAGGACAAGAAAATCATTCTGAAAAAGGGCGAGGAGATGGGACGCTTCAACATGGGCTCGACCGTCATCACCCTGTTTGCCCGCAATCGCGTCAAGTGGGACAAGGCTTTCCTGCCCGGGGTTCGGGTGCGCATGGGACAACGTATTGGCAAGATCATACGTTCTTCAAGGAAAAAACCAGCGTCTTCTCCAGGGTAGTCTTACCCTGCTGCAGCATCAGCAGCCTGTCCAGACCGAGAGCCACTCCCGCACAATCGGGCAAACCGTTTTCAAGGGCCGCGAGAAAATTTTCATCCAGCGGCAACGGCCTCTGCCCCTGCTGCCGGCGCTGACGATTCTCTTCCTCGAAACGCCGTCTCTGCTCCACGGCATCCGTCAGTTCGTGAAAACCGTTGGCCAGTTCCACACCCTGATAATACAGCTCGAAGCGGCTGGCGACGCGGGGATCGCTGGCATTGAGCCGTGCCAGTGAAGCCTGGCTGGCAGGATAATCATAAACAAAGCTCAGCCCCTGCCTGCCCAGGGTCGGTTCTATCACCATGCTCATGAGCAGATCCAGCCACTGATCCCGATGCTCCAGTCCTTCGGCATGAATATCACGGGAGACCGCAGCCGTTTTCATTTCCCCGATACCTGCTTCCAGCGGATTCCAGCCAAACGCCTTCAGGAACATTTCGACGTAGGAGATTTTTTCAACCGGCAGCCTTGCATGCAGACAGGCCATCACCAGTTCTGCGACCTCATCCATGAGATCGTGATGATCGAAGTCTGTCCGGTACCATTCCAGCAGGGTGAATTCGGGATTGTGCCTGGGACCGTATTCGCCATCGCGGAAAACCGGCACAATCTGGTAGATGGAGCCGCTGGCCATTGCCAGCAGGCGCTTCATGGCAAGCTCGGGGGAGGTCTGCAGATACAGCTGCAGGCCGGAGGGATACCCCGGCCCGGTATAGCAGGTTTGCAGGGGCTCGATGGCCGGATCTGTACCGGAAGCCCGGCTGAGCACCGGCGTACAGACCTCGATGACATCTCTTTGCAGAAAAAACTGCCTGACGTCGGCCAGCTGACCTGCCCTGGCCTGCAGCTTTTCCCTTACTGACTTCAATCCTTCACACGACTGATGTATTCGCCCTTGCGGGTATCCACCTTCACTTTCTCACCGATCTGCACGAACAGGGGCACCCTGACCACCGCACCGGTCTCCAGGGTGGCCGGTTTGCCGCCACCACCGGAAGTATCGCCCTTGAGACCGGGGTCGGTGTCGGTGATTTCAAGCACCACGAAGTTGGGGGCTTCCACCAGGATGGGCGCATTGTTCCACAGGGTGACGTTGCAGATGTCCTGATCCTTGATCCACTTCACCGCATCACCCATGGCGTGTGCATCCGCCTGGTACTGCTCGAAGCTTTCGTTGTCCATGAAGTACCAATACTCGCCGTCGTTGTAGAGGTACTGAAGATCCCGGTCCATGACGTCGGCAGCTTCTACCGATTCTCCCGACTTAAAGGTCTTCTCCAGCACCCGGCCGGTCTTCAGGTTGCGCAGCCTGACGCGATTGAACGCCTGCCCCTTTCCCGGCTTGACGAATTCATTCTCGATGATCACGCAGGGGTCACCATCCAGAAGAAGCTTGAGCCCGCCACGAAATTCGTTTGTACTATAGGTTGCCATGTCACCCTCTTGTTGTGCTGTGGGGACATACCATCACTGACATCCCACGAGCTTCCCGAAAAAACGCCTATGATACCCCTTTCCACCGCTTCCTTGAAAACCGAAAGCTGGCAGCAGCAGCTGGCTGACGGATACGCCAGCATTGGCGAACTCCTGAACGATCTTGATCTGTCCGCACATTTCAATCCTGCGATGGAAGAAGCGGCAAAGAGTTTCCCTTTTCGCGTACCCCGCTATTTTGCCGCGCTGATGAGAAAGGGCGACCCGAACGACCCCCTGCTGCTACAGGTATTGCCCGTCGCCGCCGAACTGCGCCATGCCCCCGGCTTTGTGAAAGACCCCCTGCAGGACGAGGCTGCCCACCAAGGCAATGGCATACTCCACAAGTATCAGGGCCGCGTACTGCTCGTCGCCACAGGCGCCTGCGCCATCAATTGCCGCTACTGTTTCCGCCGCCACTTCCCCTATGCAGGGCGCCAGGCAGTGAAAAACGAGTGGCAACCGGCGCTGGAACAGCTGAGGCAGGATACCAGCATCCGCGAGGTCATCCTCAGCGGTGGTGATCCCCTTATGCTGGGCAACAACCGGCTGAAAGCACTCATCGAAGCGCTGGAGGAAATCCCCCATATCCGCCGCCTGAGAATCCACAGCCGTCTTCCCGTGGTGCTGCCCGCCAGGCTGGATGCCGGCTTCAGCCAAATCCTGAATAGCACTACTCTGGCCACCAGCCTGGTCATTCATGCCAACCACCCCAGGGAACTGACTCCTGTACTGGCGCATGCACTTACACCCCTGCGTGAAGCCGGCATTACCCTGCTCAATCAGTCCGTGCTCCTCAAGCGCGTCAATGACGAGGTGCGCACCCAGGTCTCGCTGAATGAATCCCTGTACGAGATGGGCATATTGCCCTACTACCTGCATCAGCTGGATCCGGTGCAGGGTGCGGCACATTTTGCAGTGGATGACCAATCTGCACTGAGACTGCACCAGGGAATGGAGCGGCGGCTGCCCGGCTATCTGTTGCCCCGTCTGGTGCGGGAAATTGCCGGCGCACCCAGCAAGCAGACGTTGCTCGGATCACAAAACCGGAAAAAACTTATTTCAGGTTGAGCAATGGTCCACAATAAAAACCCGCGTACACTTTTTCATCAACACGATTGAAGCGAGGTATTTTTTTCATTGTTTTTCATGCTATTACTATACAACTAGAGTTTAGAGTTTCAGAGGAGAAAAACCACTAAAAATCTCAAAAAATAGTTGACATAGCAAGGCGCGGCCTCTCAGAAGAGAAATCAACACAAACTTCTGGAGGCCGCTATGGAC
>NZ_JBHNMF010000081.1:0-9881 GCF_048562965.1 Thiolapillus sp.
GAGGCTTCCGCAATAAAGAGCGGTTTGCCAATGCCATTTACTTCCATCTCGGCGGGTTGGATCTTTACCCTGATGGGATTACTAGATGATGGGCGCCCACTCAATCAGGGGAAGAGCCGAACGTACTATCGGACGATCGACGGAACGGGCCTTCGCCACTAACAAGGTCATAAAGAATACCTACCTGCTGCTGTCAGCCACGCTGATCTTCAGCGGCATGATGGCTATGCTTTCTTTGTATCTGGCCGTCCCCCTGTGGACTTACACTGCATCGGTAATCGTTGCCATGCTGCTGGGCATGTTCGTGCTGCCCCGCACCGCTGAGAGCACAGCCGGTCTGGGCGTGATATTCGCCATCACCGGTCTCATGGGATTCGGACTGGGCGCCGTCATCAGTCTGTACCTGCAAATGCCCAACGGCCCCCAGACCGTGAGTCTTGCTCTCGGCGGAACCGGTATCATCTTCCTGGGACTGTCGGGATACGCCCTCAGCAGCCGTCGCGACTTCAGTTTCATGGGCGGATTCATCTTTGCGGGCATGATGGTGATGATGGTGGCTGTACTGGCCAATATCTTCCTGCAGATTCCGGCGCTGCAACTGGCTATCGCTTCCGGATTTATACTGCTGATGAGCGGGTTCATCCTTTTTCAGACCAGTCAGATGGTGCATGGCGGTGAAACCAACTATATCCATGCCACCTACGGTCTGTATCTGTCGATTTTCAATATTTTCATCAGTCTGCTGCAGATTCTCGGCATCTTCGGCGACGACTGATCCGGGGAAACCCAAAAAAAATACCCCGGTTCAATACCGGGGTTTTTTTATGGTCGGAACCGGCAAAACAGAATGCCGGCTCTCCATGACCATCCATCTCGGGAATGCAGATACAAAGGACGATACGAATGAATATATGGTTACAAATAGGCAGCGCCGTTGTCGTGGTGCTGATGCTGGTCTTTCTCTACCCCGCCGCCAAGCACTGGCTGACCAACGGCCCCAAAGCCAAAAAAGGCGACTGGCAGGCTGCCGCCATCCCTCTGCTACTGGTAGTGGGCTTCGTAATCCTGCTGATCATGATGGTCAGATAGCAGCAATCAACTTCATTCCGCCCATGTAAGGCCGCAGCACGTCAGGCACCTCGATACTGCCGTCCGCCTGCTGGTAGTTCTCCAGCACTGCAACCAGGGTACGCCCCACTGCCAGACCGGAACCGTTTACCGTATGCAGCAGTTCAGGCTTGCCGGTTTCCGGGTTGCGCCAGCGCGCCTGCATCCGCCGCGCCTGGAAATCCAGGAAGTTGGAACAGGAAGAAATCTCCCGATACTTGCCCTGCCCCGGCAACCAGACCTCCAGGTCGTAGGTTTTGGTGGAACTGAAACCCAGGTCGCCCGTGCAAAGCGTAACCACACGATAGGCCAGCCCAAGCTTCTGCAGGATGCTTTCCGCATGCGCGGTCAGTTCCTCCAGCGCCCTGAAGGAATCCCCGGGACGAACGGCCTGCACCAGCTCCACCTTGTCGAACTGATGCTGGCGGATCATGCCACGGGTGTCCTTGCCGTAGGCGCCGGCTTCGGAACGGAAGCAGGGGGTGTGGGCCACCACCTTGAAAGGCACGGCATCCGCATCGAGAATCTCGTCCCGCAAAAGGTTGGTCAGGGGTACTTCGGCCGTGGGAATGAGGTAGTAGTCCTGCTCTCCCTCCAGCCTGAAAGCATCCTCGGCAAACTTGGGCAGCTGCCCGGTGCCGGTCATGCTGTCCGCATTCACCATATAGGGCACATAGGTTTCACGGTAACCGTGTTCCGTGGTGTGCTGATCCAGCATGAACTGGGTCAGCGCGCGATGCAGACGCGCCATGTTGCCGTGCATGACGGTGAAGCGCGAGCCCGTAATCTTGGCCGCGGCCGCAAAATCGAGGCCGCCCACGGCCTCACCCAGGTCCACATGGTCTTTCGGCTCAAAATCAAAAGAAGGAATATCACCCCAGGTACGCTCTTCGCGGTTGTCTTCTTCATCCTCTCCATCCGGCACGGAATCATCCGGCAGGTTGGGCAGCCCCATGAGGATATCCCGTAGCTGTTCCTGCACCTGTTTCCGGTCATTCTCGGCGTCCTTGAGTGCATCACCGAGGCTGGTGACTTCGTCGAGCAGGGGCTGAATGTCTTCACCCGCCGCCTTGGCCTTGCCGATTGATTTCGAACGGGTGTTGCGCTCGTTCTGCAGCTCCTGCGTACGTACCTGCAGTTCCTTGCGCCGGGTTTCGAGTTTTTCGATGGCCAGCGTGTCGAGCGCCATACCCCGCCGCTTCAGTGTATCGGCCACTTCCTGCAGATTGTTGCGTAACAGTTTCGGGTCCAGCATGTCAGTCGCTCAGGTTGGTGCGGGCAGGCCAATAGACCAGGTGCCCGGGTTCGAGTAGGGTTTTCAGGTGCTTGATGACGGAGTCCATCTTTTCCGGACGATCGAAAAACTCGATCACCACCGGCATATCCAGCGACAGATCCAGCAGGGAAGCGGTGTGCATCTTACCGGAACGGCCGAAGCCTGCAACTCCCCGAAAAGCCGTCACTCCCGCCACATGCTCCTCATTGTGCAGATAGTTCAGCATCTTCTTGAGCTTGTGCTCTCCTTCGGTGCAATAAATGCGCACCATGGTCACTTCATCGGTCATAACTGTCTCCCAAGGATGACACCCAGCCAGGCCGCAGCTACGCAGACAACAACGCTGCCGCCCGCATTGAGCAGCGCCTTGCTGATCTGCACTTCCTCGATCAGGTTGAAGGTTTCGATGGAAAAGGTGGAAAAAGTGGTGAACGCGCCGAGAAAGCCGATGAGCAGAAAGGCCCGCAATTCCGGGCCGCTGGTCAGGCGATCCAGCAACAGCACATAGAGTGCTCCCATGGCGAAAGAGCCCAGGACGTTGACCATCAGGGTTCCCCAGGGAAACCCACGCCCCAGCCAGGCGTATGTAGCGGTGGATACCCAGTAGCGCATCAACGCGCCAAGAGCACCTCCTGCAGCAATGGCAAGTGCTTGCATTCTGTATTCCGGTTCGGGATAAAACTGCTGCCTATTCTACACTGCCATCACCGGCTGCAGCATCCAGTTCCCGCAAATGCGCCAGTTTTTCCGCAATGCGGATTTCCAGCCCCCGGCTGACCGGATTGTAGTAGCGTGCCTCCTGCAGTTCGTCCGGAAGATATTGCTCACCCGCAGCATAGGCTTCCGGTTCGTCGTGAGCATAGCGGTAAGCCTTGCCGTAACCCAGCTCTTTCATCAGTTTCGTGGGTGCATTGCGCAGATGAATGGGCACCTCCAGTGAGCCGGTTTCCCTGGCATCCCGCATGGCAGATTTAAAAGCCATGTACACGGCATTGCTCTTGGCGGCACAGGCCATGTACACAACGGCCTGGGCGATAGCCAGTTCACCTTCGGGACTGCCCAGGCGCTCCTGCACCTGCCAGGCGTTCAGCGCCAGCTCCAGGGCTCGGGGATCGGCATTGCCGATATCTTCCGAGGCCATACGCACCACACGCCGTGCAACGTACAAAGGGTCACAACCACCATCGAGCATGCGGCACAGCCAGTACAGCGCACCATCTGGGGATGAACCCCGCACGGATTTGTGCAGTGCGGAAATCTGATCGTAAAAAACTTCGCCACCCTTGTCGAAGCGCCGTACCTGGCCGGCGCATACTTCGGCGATGACATCCGAAGAGATCTTTCCTTCCTCTGCCAGTCCTGCGGCGCTCTCCAGCAGGTTCAGCGCGCGGCGGGCATCACCGTCGGCCGCCTGGACGATACGCTGCAGGTCATCCTCCGCTATCTGCAATTGCTCTTTCCCCAGGCCACGCTCAGTATCCTGCAGGGCGAAGTGAAGCACTTCCAGCAACTCGGGCTGGGTGAGGGACTTGAGCACATACACGCGCGCCCGGGACAGCAGGGCATTGTTCAGTTCGAAAGAAGGATTTTCTGTGGTGGCGCCCACGAACAGGAAAGTGCCATTCTCCACGTGAGGAAGGAAGGCGTCCTGCTGGCTCTTGTTGAAGCGGTGAACTTCGTCGATAAAAAGAACCGTACCCTGCCCGTTTTGCGCTTTTGTCTGCTGCGCCTGGGTCACTGCCGCGCGGATATCCTTCACCCCTGCCAGCACGGCAGAAAGCGTATGAAAGGCGTATCCGGAAGCATTGGCCAGCAGGCGGGCGAGCGTGGTCTTGCCCGTACCCGGTGGTCCCCAAAAGATCATGGAGTGGAGCTGGCTCTTCTCTATCGCCAGCTGCAACGGCTTGCCTTCACCCAGGATATGAGACTGCCCGCGGTACTCGCTCAAGCTGCGCGGACGAATGCGATCGGCCAGGGGGCGTCCGGCAAGATCGTCCATCGCAAACAGGTCATCCGGGGTCATTGATCGAGGATATCGTATCCTGGCGGCGGCACGAACCTGAACAGGCTGTCATCCAGTGGAGGATTGCGCTGCAGATTGAAGAAATCGAAACGGCTGACCTGGCCGAACCGGTCCGCCATTTCCATACGCGCCAGTTTATCGCCTTCGAAAGCCAGCAGAATCTGTTCAAACTGACTGTCTTCCTTTTTGGGGATCAGCTTCAGCCATCCCATGCCCATGCGCTGGCCCAGGTCCTTGATCTCGAAATCCTTGTCCAGATCCAGTGCGCTGGCGAACAGACTGGCAGGCGTGCCTTCCAGTGCGGCTTTCTGGGAGCGCTGGCTGACCTGCTGAATGTCTTCCTCGACCAGCCAGATGGTCTTGCCATCGGCAATGATGTAACGCGGGTACTCTCCCTCGTAAACCCAGCGGAAACGCTCGGGACGGGAGAGATAGAAAACACCACGGCTGTGGCTGACCTGGTCGGTTTCGGTGTTGATGAGTTCCTGACTGAATTCAGCCTTGAGGGTCTTGAGGCCATCCAGAAAGCTTTCCAGCTGCTGCCGGACATCAGCCATCAGTGTGTTGCTGGTCAGCAGCAACATCAGCAACAAAAGCATTCTTATCATCTGCAACGGTCAGTCCTCGGGTGGCGGTGGCGCCAGCACTTCCCGGTTGCCCTTGCTGTCGGGTGTACTGACAACGCCGATGCGCTCCATTTCCTCGATCATGCGGGCAGCACGGTTATAGCCGATCTTGAGCCGTCGCTGCACGCCGGATATGGAGCCACGGCGGCTTTGGGTGACGATCTGTACCGCCTCATCGAACAGGGGATCGGCATCTTCCGTATCCACACCGGCGGCTTCAGGAGATAGACCCGGAATGGCCTCGGTTGGTTCCTGGAGGATTTCCTCCAGGTAGTTGGCCTGGCCTGCCGCCTTGAGGAAATTCACCACACGATGCACCTCTTCATCCGAAACGAATGCACCGTGGGTACGCTGGGGAATGCTGGTTCCCGGTGGCAGATAGAGCATGTCGCCATGCCCCAGCAGGTGCTCGGCGCCCATCTGGTCGAGGATGGTACGTGAATCGATGCGTGAGGAAACCTGGAAAGCCACCCGGGTGGGGATATTCGCCTTGATCAGGCCGGTAATGACATCCACGGATGGCCGCTGGGTGGCCAGCAGCAGGTGAATGCCCGCCGCCCGCGCCTTCTGCGCCAGGCGGGCGATGAGCTCTTCCACCTTCTTGCCCACCACCATCATCATGTCCGCCAGTTCATCGATGACCACGACGATATAGGGCATGTGCGTCAGATCAGGCGCAGTCTCCGACTCATTTTCCGTCAGACCGGTCGGATCGGGTTTCCAAAGGGGATCGGGAATGGGCTCACCCGCCTTTTCTGCATCCCTGATCTTCTTGTTGTAGCCGCCGATACCACGCACACCCAGGGCGGCCATGAGGCGATAACGGCGTTCCATCTCGCCCACGCACCAGCGCAGGGCATTGGCCGCTTCCTTCATATCTGTCACCACCGGGGTAAGCAGATGGGGAATGCCTTCGTAGACGGACAGTTCCAGCATCTTCGGATCCACCATGATGAGGCGCACTTCGTCTGCCCTGGCCTTGTACAGCAGACTCAGGATCATGGCGTTGATGGCGACCGACTTGCCCGAACCTGTCGTGCCCGCGATCAGCGCATGGGGCATCTTCGCCAGGTCTGCAACCACCGGACCACCGGAAATATCCTTGCCCAGCACCAGCGTCAGTGGCGACCGGGAATGGTCGTAGGCTTCCGAACACAGCACCTCGCTCAGATACACCATTTCCCGGTGCTCGTTGGGAATCTCCAGGCCGATGGTGGGCTTGCCGGGTATCACCTCCACCACCCGCACGGAAATCACCGACAGGGAGCGCGCCAGGTCCTTGGACAGGTTGCTGATCTTGCTTGCCTTGGTGCCCGGCGCCAGTTGCAGTTCAAACAGGGTGACCACCGGACCGGGATGCACCGCCACCACTTCCACGGCAATGCGGAAATCCTCCAGTTTGCGCTCCACCAGGCGGGAAAGGGCTTCCAGGGCCTCTTCCGAATAGCCATGCTCGGTGTGCCTGGGTTCATCCAGCAGGGACAGCGCAGGCAGCTCTGAATTGGGCTCCGGCTCTATCAGGGTCATCTGCTTTTCTTTCTCGACCCGTATGCTGGGAACAACCTTGGTCACTTCCGGCTCGATCTTCGGCGGCTTGCGTTCCCTGATACGTTTCTGTTCTTTTTTCAGTGAATCGGAACGCGCCTGCCGCATTTGTTTGGCGGTCTTGGCTTCACTTTTCCTCTCTACAAAGGACCGGGTCAGGCGACGGAAACCATTGAGAACCAGTCCGCCGATACCATCCATCACCGCAAGCCAGGATATACCGCTGAACAGGGTAAAGCCGATAAGGAACAGGGCCAGCAGAAACAGGCTGCCGCCTGCGGAACTGACCACCCCCACCAGCATGGACTGCAGTGCCTGACCCAGAATGCCACCGGGTCCTTCGGGCAGGCTGGTCTGCATGCTGATATGCATGGTGGCAAGCCCGCTTCCTGCCATCAGGGTGATGAAAAAACCCAGCCAGCGGAAGATCAGAAGCTGATAATCCACCTCCTTGCTGTCCTGCCGGTCACGAAACAGCAGCCAGCCACTCCACAGAATGATGATCGGCACCAGATAGGCGAGATAGCCGAACAGGGTGAGCAGAACGCTGGCAAACCAGGCACCCGCAGGCCCTCCCATGTTCCTGGGCGTTTCTCTTGCACCCACAAAAGACCAGCCCGGATCTTCCGGTGAAAACGTGAGGAGGGACAGGAAGAAATACGCGCTGATCGCAAGAAGCAGCAGAAAGGCTCCCTCTTTCAAACGTTTACTTAGGGTTTGATGCACAGTAGTTTTTATAAAATCAATATGTTATGGAAAAATTCTAGAGTATTTTAGCAGATATTCCGGCCAGAGGTATTGCTGACCTGTCCTTTCCTTTCAGGCGCAGGCCGGATGGCATCAGCGGTTCAGGGCCTGCACCGCGTTGGCCAGCACCACGGGATCGTGATGCCCCTGGTAGATTGGCAAGGGTTTCTTACCGGTGTCGAACAGGCCATAAACAGCCATTTGCGCGCAACGTACGGAATACTCAACGGTGAATACACAATCGTGAGGCACCTCGGCAAACTGCCCCAGGAAGGCAAAGTTGCGGGCGCCATCGGGCAATACCCTGGGACGGTCGCCCGGCTTCCTCGGCATGAACAGGCTGTCGATGAAAGGCATCATCACCGGCAGACAGATCACCTTGCCGGCATCCACCACGGGTTGCATCAGATCCGCAATCTTCAGGTGATGCCAAAGCTCCTCCAGGATCTCCCGTCCGGAGCATTCGGACATTTTTTTCTTTACATGATTGCCTTCGCGATCCGGGTAGAGACCATAACCCCAGAAGACTTTCACCTCGTCCGGCTGATTGGCGAAATGGGGCTGCGCCGCAATGACGATGGACATAAGCCAGTTGGAATCAGTAAAGGTCACCAGGCCGCCGGTACCGGAAACATTGCCGGTGAATTTCTCCATGTGATCGTGGAATACCGAATCCCTGAGGGTGATCGTGAAAGATTCCCATTTCTGCAGATCCACGTTGTTACAGAACACACCGGGATTGCCGAAATCCTCATGCTGTGCCGCTATCTTCTCCCACAGTTTCCAGGCGCCGGATTCTGCCTTTCCGTACAACACCGGCGGCGCATCCATGGACCCGGTATCCGCCGACTCCACGATAGAGCCGTTGGTGATGAACACGCAGTCCTCTTCATCCAGCATGATCTGCTTTTCTTCACCCTCCACGAGATAGTGGATGACCCTGGCCCGCTTGCTGTCGGCGGCCGGGTCGAATTCGATATCGATGACCTGGTGGCGCATCTCGAATTGCACCCCCTTGTCTTCCAGCCAGCGGCGCAGCGGCAGCACCACGGAATCATACTGGTTGTATTTGGTGCGCAGGATCTTCTCCAGCCTGTTCATACCCGGCAGCAAGTGAATGAAACGAATGAAATAGCGGCGCATCTCCGCCAGGCTGCTCCATTTCTGAAAGGCAAACATGCTGGTCCACAGCAGCCAGAAATTGGTTTCGAAGAAATGCTCCGAGAACCAGTCCTCGATACGCTTGTCACCCAGGATGATCTCCGGCGCGAACCACAGTTTCAGCATGGCCGCCTGATCCCCCTTGCTCAGGCCATAGGATGACACATCCATGATCTCGCCAGCACGCATCAGGCGGGCCCTGGCATTGGAAACATACTTTACGTTGAAGGCCTTGCACTCATCGGTGACCGATACCTCAGGATCTTCCAGAGAGGGGATATGGGACAGCAGATCCCAGTAGCAGACATAGTGATCCTCGTGCATGCGCCCGCCGCGGATGAGGTAACCTTCCGATTCCTCGCCGGAACCGTCCAGCGCGCCGCCGGCGATGTCCCGCTGTTCCATGACATGAATCCTGTTTCCTTCCACACCGGCATCCTTCACCAGGTAGACCGCGCTGGCCAGAGAAGCGATGCCGCTGCCCACCAGATAGATATTTGCCTTGTTTGCGTCGCGCTTTTCCATTTGTGCCATTCCTCTTTCCATCAATTGGGAGTACCCGAGTATAATGCATCCATTCTACCGCTCAACCCGGGCCTTCCCATGCTGTCACGATTGCGGCGATACCGAACCCTGAAAACCCTGCGCCACCACGGGCTGCCTGATCATCTCTGGCGGCGGCTGCGTAAGCAGCTCTTTCTGCTGCACAACCTGAGTACCCGGGAAGCGGTTGAACTGCGCGAACTCACCACGCTTTTGTTGCATGAAAAGGCCATTCATGGCGTACAGGGCCTGGAGATGACACTGGAAATGCGTGCGGTGATCGCCAGCCAGGCCTGCCTGATGATCCTGGAACTGGATTTTTCCAGCTTCAAGGGCTGGAAAGAACTGATCGTGTATCCCGGCGCCTTAAAGGTGCAACGCACGGTAACCGATGAATTCGGCATCTCTCACGAACAGGCATCACCCCTCAGCGGCGAATCCTGGCAGAATGGCCCTCTGATCCTTTCCTGGGACGATGTCGAACGGGACAGTTACCGGCGTCACCCCGGCAGTCATGTCATCATTCACGAATTCGCTCACAAGCTGGATGCGCTGAACGGACGGGTCAACGGTATGCCGCCTCTGCATCCTGACATGCCCGTGGAGAAATGGAGCAAGACTCTCAGCACTGCCTATGAACATCTGCAACAGCAGTTGTACAAGAGAAAACAAAGCATCAATCCCTATGCTGCCACCAGCCCCGCAGAGTTCTTTGCCGTACTCAGTGAATATTTTTTGTAACTACTCACCCCTATCAGCATAGAGCTGTCCCGAAAAGGCCATTTGAATGGCGACCAGCGGATTGTATCCCTGATTTGCCATGGTCTGCAGGTAACTGGAGATGCGGCAATAG